>JADGAZ010000025.1 GCA_015231755.1 Magnetococcales bacterium
TGCTCTTCGGTGATGCCAAGAAGATGCTGGACGAAGTGCTCAACCATTTGCGTGCCTCTGCTTAAGTGTTGCATACTCCCCCGCAAGGGGGAGTCCCGCCTTTCAGTCCCCCGGACTCTCTTTGGTTGCAACGCATTGAAAAAAAAGAGAGGGTCTGGGGGATTCCTCCCCCAGGGTTTTGCTTTTTTTATTTCTTTTTCAATTTCAATTACGATTGTCGAGATCCATGATGCGCGTTCCCAATCGGGAAAGGCGCTTTGAGGGATTCATTTGACGAGGAGAATCAAGGTGGATGAGCAGGTAGCGGACATGGTGTTGAAAGCCCTTGCGCGGGGTCTGGAGGCCGATCGACTGGCGGCCAGTGGTCAATTCGACGAGGCGTTGCGGATTCATCGGGAGGAGGCGATTCCGGTCTTCGAGCAGGCTGGCGATTGGCGCTCCAAGGCGGTCACCCAGGGCAAGATCGCGGACCTGCTGGCTTCCCAGGGGCAATTGGAGGAGGCGTTGTTGCTGCTGCGGGAGGAGGCGTTGCCGGCTTTCGACAGACTGGGTGATTTGCGGGATTGCGCCATCGTGTTTGACCGGATCGCGTTTATTCACGAAATCCGGGGGGAGTGGGCCGAGTCATTGGGAGTCCGTCAGGCAAAGGAGTTGCCGATTTATGAGGCGCTCAAGGATCAGGCCGCTTGTGAGGTGACTTTGCAGCAGATTGAGCAACTGCGCGTGGAGTTGGAACCTCATGCCGCGAAGGTGAAAAGCAAGAAGAAAAAGAAGAAATGAATGGTTTTGGTGGGTGATTGAAAAGAGTTAAGGTCGTGGGGCGCTGCCCCACACCCTGCCAGGGTGGTAACCACCCTGGACCCGTGATGATGGGGAATTGCTTGGGCTTGGAATTACATGCGGAGTTGATCCAATTCTTTTTGAATGCGTTCTTGCATGGCGGCGTGGGTGGGAACGGGCTTGACGTTCTCGTTGGCCCGTTTGCGCCATTGCCGCATGGCAAGCCATAAGGCCAGACCCCCGATTCCCAATCCGATGAACGGGGCGCTCCACAACAGAGTGTTCATGCCCTGTGTGGTGGGTTCCAGGTAGATGTAATCCCCGTAGCGTTGAAAGAAATAGTCCCGGATGGCCGTTTCCTGTTCTCCGGCGGCGACCTTGGCGCGGATCACGTTCAGCATGTCCTTGGCCAGATCGGAGTTGGACTCATAGACCGACTGGTTCTGACACACCGCGCAACGCAGATCCTTGGCGATGTGACGCACCATGGCTTCGGTGGGGTCTTCCCCCCGGAGTTCGGCCAGCGCCGGGCCGGGCATCGCCAGCAGCCAAGCCAGCAACAGCAAGGGAGGAAAATGTCTCATTTGACCTCTCCTTGCATCAGGGGCAGGGCGCGTTGTTCGAACCAGCCGGGAAACAAGGGACCGGTGTGCTTCATGCGGATGGTGCCCTTGGGGTCCACGAGATAGGATTCCGGCGCGCCGTACACCCCCCAGTCGATGGCGATTTTTTGTGTCGGATCCTGGGCGTGGGGATAACCCGGATTGCCGTGGCGGGCCAGGAACGTGCGGGCGGAATCCGGATTGTCGCGGAAGTCCACACCCAGCATCACGAAGTCGGAGCGATTTTTGGTTTGTTTCGCCAGTTCGATCAGATAGGGATGCTCGGCCACACAACTGACGCACCACGACCCCCAGAAATTGACCAGTACCCATTTGCCCCGATGGGCCGACAATTGGACCGGCTGATCCCCCTCCAGAGCCGGGGCGGTGAAGTCGTTCGCCGGGCGGTTGACCAGCGGGGAGGGGATCTCCCGGGGATCGTTTTTCAGTCCCAGGGCGAACAGGAGCAGAATGGCCATCACCGCCCCCAGCAAGACGATTTTCCACAGTCCATTCATGCCTTGTTCTCCTCGTGATCCGCTGGCCTTGCCGTGAATGGGATTTTATTGATCCGGAGTGCCGGTTGAGGCTCAATCCGCACGTCGTTGCAGCCGTCGTCCCTGCAACATGGCCCAGAAGACCCCCACCACCATGATCCCGGAACCGATCCAGATCCACGACACCAGGGGCGTGCGATAGATGCGGAACGCCCACACCCCATCCTTGACCCCATCCCCCAGCACCACATACAGATCCTCCCGCCAACTGCTGTGGATGGCCGCTTCGGTGGTGGGCTGGGAGTGTTCGCTGTAGACCCGTTTTTGTGGTCTGAGCATCAAGGTGGCCTCACCGGGGCGTTCGGCGCGGATGACCGCCTCGTCGGCTTGCCAGTTGCGGCGGGCGGTTTTGTCCATGGATTCCAGGGTCAGGCTCCATGAGCCGATGCGCATGGAATCTCCCTTGGCCAAGAACAGGTCCCGTTCCTCCTGAAAGAGTCCGGAGCCGACAAAGCCGGCCACCATCACCAGGGTGCCGAGGTGCACCAGCATGCCGCCGTAACGCCGTTTGTTGCGGGTGACGAGGCGCAGAAAGGCACCGGGAGCGGAGAGGGATTCCCGGCTCATGCGGGTTTTGATGTTGCGGAGCAGGTCTTTGAGATGGGTGGCCCCGACAAAAAGAATCAGCCCTGTGGCGATGGCGCCGGAAGGGTGGGTGACGCCGACCAACGGGGCGACCAGCATGCCGATGAGGCCGATGATCCCGGCGGGCAGGAACTCCTGACGCAGTTTGGCCAGCGATGCCCGTTGCCAAGGGATGAGGGGTCCCAGGCCCATCAGGGCGAGCATGCCGAGCATGATGGGGATGAACACCTTGTTGTAATAGGGGGCACCCACCGAGACCTTGGCGGTGGAAAGGGTTTCGACGGCCAGGGGATACAGGGTGCCCAGCAGCACGGTACAGGCTCCGGCCACCAGGAACAGGTTATTGATCAGGAATGAAAACTCTTTGGACCAGGGGCTTTCCAGTTTCGGGGTTTCCCGGAGTTGGTCGGATTTGGCGGTGAGCAGTCCGAAGGAGAACAGCAGCAGCGCGGACATGAACATCAGGATATAGACCCCCCGTCCCGGATCCGTGGCAAAGGCGTGGACCGAAGAGAGCACCCCGGAGCGCACCAGAAAGGTGCCCAGCAGGGAGAGGGCGAAGGTGGTGATGATCAAAAAGAGGTTCCAGGTTTTGAACATGCGGCGTCGTTCCTGGACCATGACCGAGTGCAGAAAGGCCAGACCGGTGAGCCAGGGCATGAAGGAGGCGTTTTCCACCGGATCCCAGGCCCAGTATCCCCCCCAGCCCAGTTCATAGTAGGCCCAATAGGCGCCGAAGACGATGCCGATGGTGAGCATGGCCCAGGAGAACAGGGTCCAGCGGCGGGTGGCCAGGATCCATTCGCTGTCGCCTTGTGAGGTGATCAGGGCGGCCATGGCGAAGGCATAGGGGATGGCGAAGCCCACATAGCCCATATAGAGGAACGGGGGATGGAATACCATGCCCGGATCTTGCAACAAGGGGTTGAGATCCCGGCCATCCGGGGGGGGTGAGAGCAGCCGTTCAAAGGGGCTGGACAAGAACACCACCAGCAGCAAAAACCCCAGCAGCAGTCCGCCATTGATGGAGAGCACCCAGGGCATGGAGACCGGATGGGTGTTCCAGTGTTTCCAGGCGGCGATGGCGACGAACAAAGAGAGCATCCAGGCCCACAGCAGCAGGGATCCTTCGTGTCCGCCCCACATGGCTGTGGCCAGATAGAACACCGGCAGCTTGAGTGAAGCGTGTTCGGCCACGTATTGCACCGAGAAGTCGTGTTTCAGAAAAGAGGCGATCAGCCCGGCGGAGGCCAGGGTGAGCAGGGCGCAGATCATGAAGGCGGCCTGTCGGGCCACCCGGATCCAGACCATCCGTTGCCAGCGCAGTCCGATCCATGGGGCGATCAGCATCAGCCCGGCCAGCATCAGGGCGATCAGGGTGGAAAAGTGGGCGATTTCGATCCACATGGTGTTTTCGGGGAGGCTCTTGGCAAGTCTGAAGTGAATGGATTATTTCAGGGATTTCATCAGCGATTCTTTGGATTTTGCGATGCCCTGCTCGCTCATTTCCACCGGCACATAGTCTTCGCTGTGTTTGGCGAGGATGGTATCGGCGCTGAAATCCTGTCCAGATTTCCAGGTGCCTTCCACCACCACGCCCTGACCTTCCCGGAACAGGTCGGGGACCATGCCATCGTAGCGCACCGGGATTTGGGCCTTGCCGTCGGTGACCAGGAAGCGGATCTTCAGGGTGCCGGCCTCCCGCACCAAGGATCCGGCTTGGACCATGCCGCCGACGCGAATTTTCTTGCCGTCGAGTTCCCGTTGTTTGGCGACCGCTTCGGCGGGGGTGTGGAAATAGACCAGGGCGCCGGTGAAGGATGAAAACACCAGAGCCGCCAGTGATCCCCCCACCACGAGTACGGTGAGAATGAGAAAAAGGCGTTTGTTGGCGAGGGGTTTCATGGGGTTCCGGAGTCGTGTTGATCGAGTTGTTTCTGGAGCCGTTTCCAGGACAGGTGCCAGTGCAGGGTGTAGCCGCCATAGACGGCCAGGGCCAGCAGATAGACGGCGGCGATGTAGGGGGTATAGTCATTCATCGGGGTGCATCCTTGCGGATTCCAGGGCGTCCAGATGGCGACGGGCTTCGATCTGGCGGGCTTTGACCGTCACCATGAACAGTCCCATGAGGATAAACGCGCCGGAGAGGATCAGCAATGGGGGAAGCAGCGGTCCGGAGATGTGAACTCCGGAATTGCCCGACGCGGCCATGGAGGGGGGTTGATGCAGGGTGCGCCACCACACCACGGAGTAGTGAATGATGGGCAGGTCCACGGCGCCGATGATGGCCAGGATGGCGGTGGCCCGGGCGCCCTTGATGGGATCGTCCAGGGAGTTGCGCAGCACCATCAACCCTTTGAACAGGATCAGCAGCACCAGCATGGAGGTGAGGCGTGCATCCCAGGCCCACCAAGTGCCCCACATGGGTTTGCCCCAGATGGAGCCGGAGGCCAGGGTGATGGCGGTGAAGGCCGCGCCCACGGAGGTGGCGGCCTCGGCGAGGATGTCGGCGGTTTCGGAGCGTTTCCAAAGATAAAGCACCGAGGCCACGGTGACGAACAGATAGCTCAACAGGGCCATTTTGGCGGAAGGCACATGGATGTACAAAATGCGCACCGCGCCGCCTTGTTGGAAATCCTCGGGGGCGCCGTAGACGAACCACAGCCCCACGGCCAGCATCGCAAGGGTGGCTATGCCCGTGAGGGTTTGAATTTTTTTAAGGATTTTCATGGTGTTGTCGGTTCACTCCTCCACCAGCCAGCCGAAGGCCCAGGGGGCCATGGCGAGATAGACCAAATCGAAAATGATCAACAGCTTGAGCCATGGGATCACCTCGCCATCCTGGAGCAGCACCCCCGCGATGGCCTGGACTCCGGCAATCAGCATCGGAGCGGTCAAGGGGAGCAGCAGCAGGGCCAGCAGGGTTTCCCGGGAGCGGGCGCCCCGGGTCATGGCGGCCAGAAGGGTTCCCAGACCGGTCAATCCCAGGGTGCCCAGGGTGAGGATGCCGAGGATCGCCGGCACATGGCCCCAGGCATCGACGTTGAACAGCACCAGGGTCAGGGGGAGTATCAGGAATTCCACCAGCAGGGTCAACAGGAGATTGCCGAGCCACTTGCCAAAAAAGATCACGCCACGGGGTACCGAGGCGAGCAGCAATCCCTCGAAGGCGCCATCCTCCTCTTCGGCCTGGAAGACCCGCCCCAGTCCCACCAGCGTGGTGAACAAGGTGGTGGCCCACAACAGACCCGGCAGCAGACGCAAGGCCTCTTTGCGGTCCGGTTCAAAGGCGGCCTGAAACACCACCAGCACCGAAATGGCGAAAAAGAGCATGGACGACAGGGTGGCGCGACGACGCAGGTCTCCGGCCACATCCTTCCAGGCGATGCGATAGACGGCCTTCAGCACGGGAGCGGCTCCGGAGCGGAGGCGTGAATGGGGGTGAGTACGCCCCGCGCCAGTTGATGGGGGCGATGGGGCAGGGCGGCCACCCGTTCCGGGTCGTGACTGGCCATCACCAGGGCGCCACCGTGGCGCAGGTAGTCCGTCAGGATGGCGTTGAGCCACTGGACCCCTTGGGTATCCAGGGCGGAGTAGGGTTCGTCGAGGAGCAGCAGCCGGGGATGGGCCAGGAGCATACGGGCCAGGGCCAGCCGTTTGCGCATGCCGGCGGAAAACCATTGCACAGGCTTGTCCGCGGCTTTGGCCAGACCCACGGTTTCGATGGCTTGGCGCAGCCGGGATTCCGGGAGGTTCAGGCCCCGCAGATCACGGAAGAACAAGAGATTTTCCACCGGGGTGAGATGGCCGTAGAGATGGGTCTGATGGCCCACGAACAGCAATTTGTCCCGGGCTTCGTTGCCGTATCGGGTCACATCCAGGCCATCCAGCAGATAACGCCCCTGACGGACGGTCAAGAGGGTGGCCAGCAACGCCAGCAGGGTGGATTTGCCGCAGCCGTTGGTCCCGTACAAGGCCACGCACTCTCCCTGCCGCACGTTCAGATCGATGCCCTGGAGCACCCGATGGCGACCGAAGCGGTGATGCACCCCCTCCAGTTGGATCACCAACGGAGTGGATCCAGGGTCGGAGGGGGGAGCGGGGAAGGAATCGGTGGAAGAGTGGGTCATGCCATTGGGGCTACTGGTTCGGTCCGAGGACCGTCCCCTTGGCGCCGGCCTTGGCGTTGGCCAGATTGGCGGCCTGCTGGGCCCGGGCCTGGGTGGGGAAGGGACCGAGACGGACCCGGAACACATTCTTTTTCCCGGCCTTTTGAGTGTTTTGATAGACGGGCATGCGTTTGCCGTCGAACATCAGGTTGGACAGCTTGTTGGCCAGGGCGGTGGCGTGTTCGGTATCGTTGAACGAGGCGACCTGGACCGAAAACCCGCTGGGCGGTGGGGTGGCGGGTTTCTGGAGTGGTTTGTCGTTGGTGTCGGCGGCATCCTCGGAGTCGTCGGCCTGATTTTTCTGGGCATTTTTGGCCTGTTGACGTTTCGGGGGCGAGCCGAGGGCGGAGTTGGGATCGTTGCTGTGGTCGGAGCGATCCTGATCCTGGGCCGAGGGCTGGGGGGGATGGGCGGGTTCGCGCTGGGGCGCCGGAGGCGCGGTGCGGGATCCGGAACCATCCGCCGCCATGCGGGGCATGGGGGGAGGAGCCGCATGGGAGTCGCCGGGGGTGTTCTTGGCCGGGGTCAGACCGCCGTCCCGGGAGAGGGGGCGGGACTCCAGACGGGCCGACTCCAGGGCGGAAGCCTCTTTGGGGTTCCAGGCTTCCTGGGGTTTGGAGGCATCCGGTTTGCCGCTGTTGTTGTCGGGAGCGGTCAGATCCTTGGCGTCGATTTCGACCTTGGATTCGGATTTGTTTTGGGCTCCTTCCGGATTGAAAATCGGGGCCGGAGCCACCTGGGTGAGCCAAGCGGATTTGTTGCTGTCTGCGGTGCGGTCCCCGACTTTGACCTTGGGGGTGGGTTGCGTCTCTTTTTCGGCGATGAGATCTCCGGGGGTGCGGACCATGTTGAAGACCACCACCATGAGGATCAGAACAAGAATGATGCCGCCGGTCACCAGAAACAGGAACTGTTCGCGATTGGGTGATGCTTTCATAAGAGCCTTATCGGATGTCGTGTTTGGTTCGTGTTTGAGAAGACGGTCCGCGACCGGTCTACGCGCCCTGCGGATTGAGTCCGGTTTATTTTGCAATAAATGAGCCATTCCAATCCTTGACGCCTCTCTTTTTGGAGCATCCGTTTCAATTATGGTAAGCCAAAGCCGGGGGTTCTTCAAGCGTTCGGGCCGGGATCGGCCTTATATCGGGGAAAAAAGAAAAACGGGGTGGGGGAAGGTTGGGCGATGCCTTCCATCACAGCGGCGTCATCGCCGTGTGGGAGGGGTCTGCGAGGCATGGATGTTTTTGGCCTTGCGACCCAAAAGGCTTCTTGGAACAGCAGGTTCCTTCAGGCGATGCCATGGAGTCCGGAAGGGGACTCAGGGCGAGAGATGTTCTTGTAAACATTCGATCAGTTCGGTGGAGATGCCGGTGATGGTGGGATCGTTTTCAAAGTGGTGGCGGGTGATGAACTGAAAGACCGTGTTGGTGTGGCCGGTCTTGGCCGCCAGGACGCAGCTGACCACCAACAAGGTGACGCCACGGGAGATGTGTTCGTATTTGGCGGTGGCCGGGTCGCCGAACAGAATCCGGGCAAAGGGCTTGATCAATTTTTCGTTGTGGCGGATCAACTCTCCGGCTTCCATCACATTGGGGATGTCCAGATGGCAGCAGACTTCGGTGAGGGTGATGATGCTCTGGGTCTTGAAAATCAACCGGGTGTCGTAGTGGTCGGCGATTTTGCGGTCATAGGCGTTGATCAAACGGTTGTCCAGCACAAAGCGCTCCATATCCTCCTGACGGATCAGGCAGGCTGTGGGCGGTTTTTCCAGCAGGCCCGGCTTGGGGGTCTGGGGCGGGGCGTTTTTTGGGGGGGGTGGCGCGATATTTCTGGCCTCGTCTCCCAGGGGAATGGGCTCGAAGGGCAGATCCGGCAGGGGAGGCAGGGTGTCACTCGCCTCGAATCCCGCATCCACATGACGGGTCGCCTTTTTGGCGTGATGGGCGAAGGGCTTGATCTGGTTGAGTTCCAGATCCGCCAGCTCGAACAGGGAGGTGACCCGGGCATACTCCCGTTGTTTGTGGGGCGGGCAGTGTTCCCGGGTCTGAAAGCCCAGGTGCTTGTTGATCTCCAGCCAGGCGTGCTGCAACACCGAACGGATTTGCAACTCCACCAAGAAACCCCGGAAACGACGGTATTCGATCAGCTCCAAGCGGTTGTCCAGTAGTCCCACCTGGAGGTTGGTGGAGGTGTAACCGAACCGGTTGGGATCGCTGGTTTGGGATTTGGGCTGTTCCGGAGAGGCGAACACATTGAACTCCCGCCGGATGATCTCCGAGATGACCTGCACCTCCTCCTCGAAATAGGTGATGATGCGAATGCCCGCGATATCCGGCACGTCGTTGAGGGTGGCATAGGGTTCTTTCGGACTCTGGAGCTTGTCGACCAGACTCTCCTTTTCCTTGATGCGACCGACAATCGAATGGATCTTCGGACCATCGGGCACGATGAACTCCTTGATCAGCGTCAGGGTCCGATCCAGGAAATCCTGATAGGTTTTCTTTTGCTGGTCGTATTGCAGGAGGATCTTGTCGATCAACACCGAGTCGAGTGGCTTCATCATGCTGCTCCAGGGAGTGGTTCCCAATCATTCATTTTTTGATTGTATCAGTCCAACCCCAGTGTTTTCAACTTCCGGTGCAGCGCGGAGCGCTCCATGCCGATCACCTCGGCGGTGCGGGAGATGTTGCCATTGTGGCGCGCCAGCTGGGTCTTGAGGAAAATCCGTTCAAAGGCCACCCGGGCGTCCCGAAGATTTTCGTTTTCCAACAGGGTATCCCAGGGGGTATTGGTGGGGGTGGCGCCGGGTTTTTGATGGATGAAGGCGGGCAGATCCTCCGGATCGATCACCGTGCCCGGGGCCATGATCAGCAGCCGTTCCACCAGATTTTTCAACTCCCGCACATTGCCGGGCCAGTGGTACTGGGCCAGACAGGCCATGGCCGCCGCGGAAAAAGAGCGCGGTTGTGGCAGAGCGGCCTGATTGATCTTGAGAAAATAGTCCACCAGAGGTTTCAGATCCTCCAGTCGTTCCCGCAAGGGCGGAATGGCGATGGGGATGACATTCAGCCGGTAGAACAGATCCAGCCGGAAGCGGCCCTGATCGATTTCGGTTTGCAGATCCTTGTTGGTGGCCGCGATCACCCGCACATCCACCTGGATCGAACGCCGTCCCCCCACCCGCTCGAAGCGGCGCTCCTGGAGGGCGCGCAGAATCTTGGCCTGGGTCTTGAGGGACATGTCGCCGATGGAGTCCAGAAACAAGGTACCTTTGTTGCTTTGTTCAAAGCGGCCCGCCTGGGTGATCTTTTGGCCGGTGGGACCGGTGGTTTCCAGGCCGAACAGTTCGATTTCGATGGACTCTTCCGGAATGGCCGCCGAATTGACCGCGATGAACGGTCCCGCCGCCCGGTTGGACAGGGCGTGCAGCCGTCGGGCCGCCACCTCCTTGCCGGTACCGTTATCGCCGGAGATCAACACCCAGCCTTCGGTGGGAGCCACCCGCAACAGTTTTTCTTCCAGGACGCGCATGGCCGGGGAGTCCCCGATCATCGGCGGCACCGAGTCCATTTGGGCCTTGAGTTCCCGGTTTTCCCGCGCCAGATCGTAGGTGCGGATCGCCCGGTCCAGCAGCAACAACACCCGATCCAAAGAGAGGGGTTTTTCCAGGAAGTCATACGCACCTTCCTTGGTGGCGGAGACGGCGGTTTCGATGGTGCCGTGTCCCGACATCATGATCACCGGAATTTCCGTTTCCCGTGCGCGGTTTTTTTCCTGATTTTTGATGCGTCGCAGGGTTTCGATGCCGTCGATGCCGGTCATCCAGATGTCGAGGAGAATGGCCGCCACCTCGTATTGTTCCAAAACAGCCAGCCCCTCTTCCCCGGAGGCGGCCTCGATGACCGCGTACTCCTCGTCTTCCAGGATGCCCCGCAGGCTGGTGCGGATCGCCTCTTCGTCGTCGATGATCAGAATGGTTGGGTTCATGGCAGTGGGATGTGCTCCTGATCCGCAGCGTGGGACAGAACCGGGGCCGGAGTCGCCACCCCTTGAATCGGCAGGCGGATTTCGATCAGCGCGCCATTCCATTGGGATTGGCGGATCCGGATGGTGCCACCGTGATCCTCGATGATTTTCTTGACGATGGCCATGCCCAATCCGACTCCCGTGGCCTTGGTGGTGAAGTAGGGTTCAAAAATGCGGTCCCGGTCGCCGGGGGGGATGCCGGAACCCGAGTCGGCGATCTGAATGCGCACCCAGTCGCCATTGTCCGTAACCTCGGTGGAAATGGCAAGAAAACTCGATTCGTTGCGTTCGCGAATGGCCGCCATGGCGTTGGAGACCAGATTGGTGAACACCTGTTTGATTTGTCCCCGGTCGTGGGAAAACAGGGGCAGATCCGGGGTGAACTCCGTGGTGACGGTGATTTTTTCCAATTCGGCCCGGTGCAGCAGCAACACCTCCCGAATGCCGGTGTGCAGGTCATTGGGGGTGAGTTCGGGTCTGGGCAGACGGGCAAAGGTGGAAAATTCGTTGACCAGTACCCGCAACTCCTCCACCTGATTGATGATGGCATTGGTGCCGTCGTCCAGCACCTGCCAATCCGGGCAGGTGTCGGTTTGATGTTTCATGTATTTGCGGCGCAGACGCTGGGCCCATAACTGGATCGGGGTGAGGGGGTTTTTGATTTCATGGGCGATGCGGCGGGCCACTTCGCTCCAGGCCCGGCTGCGTTGCGCCAAGAGAATGTCGGAGATGTCGTCGAAGGTGGCGATGAAGCCGTGACTGACCCCGGCGCCGTCATCCAGGGGGGTGACCCGGGCCATCAGGGTACGGGTACGGTCCGCGCCTTGGATTTGCATCTGGAACTGGGTGGCGTTTTCTTCGGAGCCGTTCGGATTGGTTTGGGAGGCCCGTCGGGAATTGCTTTGGGCCAGGGGGGTGAGCATGGATTCCGGGAGCAGGGCGCGGTAGTGGTGACCGATGGCCTGTTGACTGTCGATGCCCAGCAGCATGCCGGCGGCGGGGTTCATGAGGGTGATCTCCCCCCCCCGGTTGACGCTGATCACCCCGGCGGAGATGTGCTGCACGATGGCGGCCATGAAATGGCGTCGTTCTTCCAGCAAGGCGTTGGTGGCTTGGAGTTCGTCGTGGTTTTCCTGGAGCTTGCGGGTCATGGCGTTGAAGGCGGCCATGAGGGTGGCCAGTTCGTCGTTGCCGGTGACCGACAAGGTGACGGTCAGATCTCCGATGGCCACCTTGCGGGCACCGACGATCAATTCGGCGATGGGATCGGTCAGGTCGTCGGCCAGGCGGAATCCCGACCAGATGGCCGCCAGAATCAGCAGCAGGGCGATCAGAGCCAAAGTGACGGTATGGTTGGCCTTGAGCAGTCCGTGGGAGGCGCGCAGATTGCGGTAGTCCACGTAGACCGCTTCGGTGGTCTCCAACTGGCCAAGGATTTGACGGTCGATCCAATGGCCGGTGGAAAGCACATAATTGTCGTCCAGGGGGACAAAGGCCCGCACCCGGTCTCCGGCATCGCTGGTGACCACCAACGCCTTGGAGGCTCCTTCCATGAGGGCGTCCAGGTCGGGGAGGGGATCGAAGGGCAGTTCTCCGGCCCGGGCGATGCGGGTGCCGTCCGGACGCAGAATGGCCACCTCGTCCAGACCCCGGGCGGTGCGTTCCACCTCCAGGACCGCGGAGAGGGCCTCATCGTCATCCAGGGTCAAAGAGGAGGCCACGGCCCGGTTGCGCACGATGCCTTCGGCGTCGTGGCGCACATTGCGTTGGCTCTCCCGGTAGTAGGAGCGGGAGACATCCAGGGCCGTGTCCATGGCCCGGGAGATCCGGTCGGAAAACCAGGAGTCCACCCCCCGGTTGAGAAAGTTGACCGACAGGATGGCGATGATCAGGGTGGGCAGCAGGGAGAGGGCCACGAACATCAGGGCCATGCGGGTCCGGAGCATGGAGCCGGTGCGTCGTTGTCTGCGGTCGAGCCAGAGCCGGAAGATGTGGCGCAGCACCAGAAAGCCCAGCGCCAGCGCCAGAAACAGGTTGACGTAGAGCAGAATCAGGAACGCCACCCCATAGTCGCCACTGCCCACAGCGGCGGCGCCCCGCAATCCCTGGGCCGTCAAGAAGGTGATGGTGGCCACCACCACCAGCACCAGCACCAGATACCACAGACGAAACGGTTGAAAGAACGGTTTCATGGCAGTTCCGACAGATGGGTGAAATCCATGGATTGGTTCAGAGTCAGCCAGCGATCCAGGAGCCGGAACATGCGGGACATTCCTTCCTGGGTGATCGAGACCCGGGTTTGCAGTTGGTAATGGACGCCCGGAAGCGGTTTGAAGCGGGAGTGCAGCAGAATGAAGCGGGGATTGGCGAAAAAGCTCATGGCTTCGTCTTCGTCGCTGGTATAGTGAACCAGACTGCTGTTTTCCTCCCGCAGTTCGTAGCGTTCGGTGATCAGGCGCATACGGATGTGACGCTGGATCTCTTTGTCCAGGATGCGGACATTCGGCAGCCACTCATGCAGGCGCATCACGGTGAAACGATAGGTGGCCAACAGGGGGTCGCCCTGTTTGAGTTGCAGTTCGATTTTGTCCTGGAACGTCGGGTTCAAGGAGACCTGGGCGAAGAGCTTATCGCTTTGGAAGACCGGGCTGGCCTCTTGGATGACGGGTGTGTTCTCGGGGAGAGGATCCCTCCCGCACCCGGAAAGCAGGATCGCCAGCAGGGCGATCCAGGCTGTCACGGGGCGGGAGGGGATCAAAAAGGGCGGAGCCTGCTCACATGGAGAAGGCGACGGCGGCCTGGCGCACCCGGGGCACGGCGGTCGGGACATATTCCGCGAAAGAGGCATGTTCGGTGGACTCCACCAACTCCCAGGCATCGGTGCGGGCCAGGAGTTTGCGCAAAAGAAGGTTGTTCATGGCGTGGCCGGAGCGGACACCCTTGAAGTGGCCGAGAATCGGACGGCCCAGCAGATAGAGGTCTCCGATGGCGTCGATGATCTTGTGACGCACGAACTCTTTTTCGTAGCGCAAGCCCCCTTCGTTGAGGATTCGGAAGTCGCCGATGACGATGGCGTTATCCAGGGAGCCTCCCCGGGCCAGACCGTTGGCCCGCAGGGTTTCCAGATCCTTGAGGAATCCGAAGGTCCGGGCCCGGCTGATGTCCTTGATGAAGGTGGTTTCGGTGATGTCGATTTCCACGCCCTGCTCGGCGAGCAAAGGGTGATCGAAATCGATGTGGAAGCTCAAGCGGAACTGGTCGCAGGGGTGGAACGAGGCCCGTTTGTTTTCGTGGGAAACCGAAATGGATTTCTTGATGCGCAACCACTTTTTGGCGACCCGTTGTTCCACGATGCCGGCACACTGGATCAAAAAGACGAACGGAGCGGCGCTGCCATCCATGATCGGCACTTCCGGGCTGTCCAGGTCCACGTAGGCGTTGTCCACACCCAGGCCCGCGAACGCGGCCAGGAGGTGTTCCACGGTGGAGACTTTGGCCCCATCGGCGTTGGCGATGGTGGAGCACAGTTGGGTATCCACCACATTTTCCACCCGGGCCGGGATCAGCGCCCCCCCCAGGTCGATGCGGTGGAAGACGATGCCGGTGTTTTCCGGCGCCGGTCGCAAGGAGAGATAGACCTTGTTGCCTCCATGGAGGCCGATCCCGGTGCAACGGATGGTGTTCTTGAGTGTGCGTTGAAAAACCATGTCAGTAGGTTCCGTTAAATATGATCCATTGTTGGGACCCATTTTTTTCGGGCATTCATGGGAGATTTAGAGTTCTTGAGTCGCGCTGGTGTCAATTTGACGGCGGCTGAGAGGCTCTGGCAACTCCCAATGTTTCGGTTATGCTGGTTAAAGCAAGTATAGTGCCAACACACAAACATGAACGCTCAACTGTAATCAAAAATTTCAATATACCGGAGATTGCGACTCTGGAGAAGGAAAAAAGCAGCGGGCAGGGGCGGTGATGCCCAAAGTCAAGGGTGGTTTTTGCTGGAGGAGGGATAAAAAAAGGCGGTCTCTTTGGATGTCGAGAGACCGCCTTGAAAAATTCCGGTATCGGGATGTTGTCCACCGCGTTTGATGGCGAACGCCCTGGTGTTTGGGCTGTCGGGTGGTTGTCAGTCCATCTGGCGACGCAAGAAGGTGGGGATGTCGAAGGTGTCTTCGTTGTTGGATTGTTCGATGCCGCCGTTGTAGTCATCCATGTTTTTGCTGGCGCGGCGGAAGGGACGGACCACCGTGGATTTTTTGGGATCCGTGGTGTCGTTCAGACCGATGTCCTTGCCTGGGGGGGTGACGGCTTTGTAACCGGGACGGGGGGCGGGTTGTTTGTTGGTGGTTTGATTCTTGGGGGAGGAGAGGTTTTCCTTGGTGGGGAAGGCGACCTGTTCCGCGCCGCCGATGCCGGTAGCCACGACCGTGACCCGGACCGAATCCTCCATGGATTCGTCGAGGACGGCCCCGACCACGATGATGGCGTCGTCGTGGACCATGTCCTTGACCACCGTAACCGCCTCATCCACCTCCTGGAGGGCCAGATTGTAGCCGCCGGTGATGTTGATGAGCACGCCCCGGGCACCATGAATGGAGATTTCATCCAGCAACGGGCTGGAGATGGCCTGGGTGGCGGCATCCAGGGCGCGGGTATCGCCGGTGGCCTCTCCGGCGCCCATCAGGGCGTGACCCATTTCGTTCATGACCGTGCGCACGTCGGCGAAGTCCACGTTGACCAGACCGGTGATGGTGATCAGGTCGGTGATGCCCCGGACCGCCTGCAACAGCACGTCGTCGGCCTTGCGGAAGGCTTCGAGGATGGTGGTGTTCTTGCCGACGATGCTCAGGAGTTTCTGGTTGGGGATGGTGATGACCGTATCCACGTGATCCCGCAGTTGTTTAAGTCCCTCTTCGGCGTACTGGAGGCGACGGCGACCCTCGAAGCCGAAAGGCTTGGTGACCACGGCCACGGTCAGGATGCCCATCTCCTTGGCCAACTGGGCGATTACCGGAGCGGCGCCGGTTCCGGTGCCGCCGCCCATGCCGGCGGTGATGAAGACCATGTCCGCCCCTTCCAGGGACTCCTTGATGCTTTCGCGGCTCTCCTCGGCGGAGCGCATGCCCACTTCGGGCTTGGCGCCGGCCCCGAGTCCACGGGTGATGTTGACGCCGATCTGCAGACGGGTCGGCGCCAGATTACGGGCCAACGCCTGGGCATCGGTGTTGGCCACGATGAATTCCACCCCTTCGAGTTGGGCCTGAATCATGTTGTTGATGGCATTGCCACCGCCACCGCCGACGCCGATAACCTTGATGATCTGCAACGGTTCCGCTGTCGTCTCGAATTCAATGGCCATGAGAACCCCCTTCCAGGATAGTGACGCGCAAGTTCATTAAAAAATTTCTCCAAACCATTCTCGCATGCGTTGGAACACGTTTTTGATGGGGATTCCACCGGGTTCCGGCTGCATGCGACGACCAATTTCCCGTTCGTTGCGACTGGCCCACTGCACCAGACCCACGGCGGTGGCGAAGACCGGACTGGAAACCACATCCGTCAATCCCCCCACGCCTTGGGGGAATCCCCGTCGCACCGGTTTGTTGAACACCTCTTCGGCCAGTTCCACCATGCCATCGGTAATCGAGGAGCCTCCGGTAAGCACCACTCCGGCGGCGATATGCTCTTCAAAGCCCGAACGGGCGATCTCCCGGTTGACCAGGGTGAACAGTTCTTCGACACGGGGTTCGATGATTTCCGCCAGGATGTGGCGGGCCAGGGAGCGGGCCTTGCGGTCGCCGATGCTGGGCACTTCGATGGTTTCGTCGGTGTTGATCATGGCGGCCAGGGCGCAGCCGTATTTGCGTTTGAGCTGTTCGGCTTCCCGGGTGGGGGTGCGCAGGCCCACGGCGATGTCGTTGGTGAGGTGATCCCCGCCAATGGCCAGTACCGCCGTATGTTTGATGTGACCTTCCGAAAAGATGGCGATATCCGTGGTGCCGCCGCCGATATCCAGCAGACAGACGCCCAGTTCTTTTTCGTCTGCGGTCAGCACGGATTCCGAGGAGGCCAGTTGTTCCAGAATGATGTCACCCACGTCCAGGCCGCAGCGGTTGACACATTTGATGATGTTTTGCGCCGAGGCCACGGCTCCGGTGACGATGTGGACCCGGGCTTCCAGGCGTACCCCGTGCATGCCCAGGGGTTCCTTGATGCCGTCCTGGCCGTCGAGAATGTACTCCTGGGGAATGACATGCAGGATTTCTCTGTCCATGGGGATGCTTTGCGCCCGGGCTGCATCCAGCACCCGGCTCACGTCGCTTTGGGTCACCTCCCCGTCCCGGGTGGCCACCACGCCGTTGGAGTTCCCACTCTTGATGTGTCCCCCCGCGATTCCGGCGAAGACCATGTTGATTTCCACCCCGGCCATCATTTCCGCCTCTTCCACGGCCATGCGGATGCTTTCCACCGTGGAGTCGATGTCGATGACCACCCCTTTGCGGAGTCCTCGCGATGGGTGGGTGCCGATGCCGATGATGTCCAATCGTCCATCCGGTTGTGTATCCGCCACCACACAACAAATCTTGGTGGTGCCGATATCCAGACCGACGATCAGGTTTTGGTCCTGTTTGGGCATAATCAACCCGAAAATGTTTGTTGAACCGGGCCCCTGCGGGCATCCTCTGTTTGAAAAAACATGTTCAATCTACGTCATGCGCGATCATTTGCGTTTTTTCTTTGGATCTCGGTCTTCTAAGTGGCCGGCGGCTGACGTCGCGGGTCGAACTTTTCCGGCAGGGGCGGTTCCAGATGGGGCTCCGGTCGCACCGATATGCGATTGGCGATGCGCAACTCAACCTGACGAATGCGAAGATCCAATATCTTGTAACGTTTCTGTAACCTATGCAAGAGACTAAGTTCCTGTTCCGCTCGATTCGACAACAACAACTTGACACCCTTGCGGGTATACAGGATCCAGCCTCCGCCCGGTTGTCCCACCGCTTCGGAGATTTGATCCTTGATCCAGGCCTGTTTGTCCAGCAGATTCAAGATCCACACGACCTGGGCCGCCTGGTTGGGTCCGGGTGTCGGCGTGACCACGGGCAAAAGCAGCGGATCGGTTTTTTCATACGGCTTGATGGGCATGCCGTATTCGTCCAGTACCATCAACCGGTCATCTTTTCTTCCCAGCCCCACGGCGCTTTTTTCCGACAGCACCACCGTCAATGTCGAAGGAAAAAGACGTTTTACCCGCACCGAGTGGATCCAGGGAAGGGATAATAAACGAGAGCGTATATTTTCCGGGTCGATGGTCAGCAGATTGGTTCCCTTGGGGGTATCCATGATCTGCATCGCCACCTGGTTGGGAATATTCACCAACCCCCGGATATGAATGGTTTCCAGCGGAAACCAGTTGGTCCGCTTGATCGCCTCCCATCCCTGATGGCCCAGCAGGCCACCCACCATCAGGAGCAGAATCGTCAGAAGTCCGCGGGACATGTTTCCAACCCGGCGCTGACCAGAATCCGTTCCGCCAGATCATCGAAGGACCACCCGATGGCGCCCGCCGCCTTGGGTGCCAGACTGGTGGCGGTCATGCCGGGCAGGGTGTTGATTTCCAGCACCCAGGGGGTTTGTTCCGCGTCGATGATCATGTCCACCCGATACAGGCCGCGACATCCGGTCACCTGTCCGGCGGCCACTCCCGCCTCCGTGGCCCGTGCCATGGCCTGCTCCGACAGCCCTTCCGGTGGAATCAGATAGCGGGTCGTTCCCCCCGAGGCGTATTTGGCCTGATAGTCGTAAAAACCCGGTCCGGGGCGGATTTCGATCAAGGGCAGAGGGGTGTCGTCGAATACCGCCAGGGTCACTTCGGTGCCCCGGATTTCTTGTTCCACCAGCACCCGGACCTCATCCGTGCCGTCGGCCTGCGCCGCCAGCAGCAGTCCCGCCCGCAGGCTGTCCGAATCTTGCGCCCGGCTGATGCCCACGCTGGATCCGGTGCTCATGGGTTTGACGAAACACGGCAGGGGCAAGGTGAGTTGGGCCATGCCGGCTTCCGGGTTGTCCCCGGGAAAACGCAACTCCTCCCAGGGAGGGGTCGGAATGCCCGCGTCGCGAAACAGCCGTTTGCTCAACAGTTTGTTCATGCACAAAGCCGACGCGCCCACAAACGAACCGGTGTAAGGAATGCCCAAAATCTCCAGCATGCCCTGAATGGTGCCATCTTCCCCGCCGGCTCCGTGCAGGGCCAGCACCGCCACCGCCACCCGGTTTTCGAGGAGGGTGGCGGCCAACGCCCGCCCATCCGCCGGATCGATGGCTATCGGGTTCCAGCCCCGGCGCTCCAGGGCCGCCAACAGGGCCGCGCCGCTTTTCAAGCTCACTTCCCGTTCCGGCGAGGAGCCTCCCATCAGGACCGCCACCCGTTTTCCCGCAGCCAGGGCTTGTTTGAGCCGTTCGATCATGGTGATCCGTCACTCCCATCCCACCAGTTTGACTTCCGGTTCCAACAGGATGCCGGAGTGCTGTTCCACCTGCGTTTGCGTCTTGTGGATCAAGGCCCGCATGTCCGTTGCCCTGGCCCCGCCCAGATTGACGAAAAAATTGCAGTGTTTGGTCGAAACCTGGGCATTGCCCACCCGTGCGCCCCGCAATCCCGCCTGCTCAATCAGCGCCCAGGCCTTTTCACCCGTGGGCGGATTTTTGAACACACTGCCCGCGCTGGGTTTGTCCAGAGGCTGGGAGAGGCGTCGCCGCTGGTTGAAGGCCCGCATCCGCTCCCGCACCCGTTGGGGATCGTCCAACAAAAAAACAAAACGGGCGCTGGTGAAAATCCAGTCACCCGGACATTCGCACTGTCGATACCCCAGGCCCAACCCAACCGGATCCAACACCCGACGGCTACCGGAAGAGTCCAGCACCTCGGCTTCCAGCAGAAGATCCTTGATCTCCCCGCCATAGGCTCCGGCGTTCATGCGCAACGCCCCGCCTACGCTGCCCGGAATCCCGGCCAGAAATTCCGCGCCGGTCAATCCCAGACGTCGGGCGAAATGGGCCAGACTCTGTGTGGTCGCTCCCGCGTCGGCATGGATCACCCAGGGGGCGTCGGGGGAATGCTTCAAGGATTCGGTAACAGTATAAATCCGATTCAGTCCCCGGGTCAAATCCAGAACCGCACCGTCGAACCCTTTATCGGCAATCAGCAGATTGCTGCCCCCCCCCAGAGTCTGACGGGGCACCCCCACGGGCCAGCGGGCCAGCAGGTCGGACAGTTCGGCCACCGACGACGGGGTGATCAGCCAGCGGGCCGGACCCCCCATGCGCCAGGTGGTCCGTTCCGCCAAAGGCGCGTCTGCCACAACGGGGGTGGCCAGGGAAAGATGGGCAAAGGGATTCATGGCAGGTCAGGAGGCCGCGAAATCCCTGGCCCGATGGCTGATGCTGCCGGCTCCCAGAAATAGGGCCACATCTCCGGGTCTGAGCAGGGATTCCAGGGCTTCGCGCCAGTGTTCGCCACCGGGGAGCGGTTGGGTGTCGATGCCGCTGACTTCCCGGATTCCCTGCACCAGGGGGGCTTGACCGCCTCCCGCCAGGGGGCCCGGCAACGGAGTCTCTCCCGCCGGATAGATCTGATCCACCAGGGCAACGTCGGCGTCGGTGAAACAGCCGAGAAATTCCTGAAACAGATCCTGCACCCGGCTGTAACGGTGGGGCTGGAAGATGGCCACCAGCCGTCGGTCTCCGTAGGCCTCCCGGGCCGCCGCCAGGGTGGCGCGGATTTCCGAGGGGTGATGGGCGTAGTCGTCGATGATGGTGCGCTGGGGGGTGTCCAGCAGAATGTCGAAGCGGCGTCTCACCCCCCGGTAACGCTCCAGTCCGTTGAGGATCGACTCCCAGGGGATTTCCAACTCCCGGGCCACGGCGATGGCCGCCAGGGCGTTTTGCACATTGTGGCGACCCGGCACCGGAATGGCCGCCTCCCCCAGAACCGTGGGTTGTCCGCCGTCTTCGGGATTATGGAACACCACCTCGAACCGGGTCCGGCCCCGTTCCCAGCGGATGGCGCGGGCTTGCAGATCGGCGCCGCTTTCCAGGCCGTAGGTGACGACGCGTTTTTCTTCCAGGCGCAAGGCCAGTTCGGCCACCTGGGGGTGGTCGTGGCACAACACCGCCAGACCGTAGAAAGGAATCTTTTCCAGGAAATTAAAATAAGCCTGCCGTACCGCCTCGAAGTTTTTGTAAAACTCCATGTGCTCCGGGTCCATGTTGGTGACCACCGCGATGGTGGGAAAAAGCTTGAGAAAGGTCCCATCGCTTTCGTCCGCCTCGGTGACCAGAAAATCCCCCCCTCCGAGCCGGGCATTGCTGCCGAAGGCCTTGACCACCCCGCCGTTGACCACGGTGGGATCCATGCCGGCTTCACCCAGCAGGGTGGCGGTCATGGAGGTGGTGGTGGTTTTGCCATGGGTTCCGGCGATGGCGATGCCGTATTTCATGCGCATCAGTTCCGCGAGGATTTCGGCCCGGCGGGCCACGGGAATCCCCAGACGGCGGGCTTCCTGGATCTCCGGGTTGGCCAGGGTAATGGCGGAGGAGCGCACCACCACATGGGCGTCGCGCACGTGTTCCGGGGCGTGGCCCACGCGAATGGTGGCCCCCAGATCCTTGAGCCGTTGCACCGAGGCGTTCGCCGCCATGTCGGAGCCGGAAATCTGATAGCCCAGATTGAGCAACACTTCGGCAATGCCGCTCATGCCGATGCCGCCAATGCCCACGAAATGAAATTTGCGGATTTTATCATACATGGGAGTGGGTTCCTTGGGGCGCCAGAAGTTGCAGTATTGCGGTGATCATGTCGGCTGCGGCCCGGGGACGGGCCAGGGTCCGGGCCAAGTCCCCCGCCTGGATCAGGCCATCGGGATCCTGGAGACGGTCGGCCAGAAAGTTGGTCAACCAGGATACGTTAAACTCTTTTTGCTCCCGGGTCCAGGCTCCACCCGCCGCCGTGAGGGGACGGGCGTTGGCGGTTTGGTGGTCGTCGGCGGCGAAGGGGTAGGGAACCAGCAAAGCCGGGCGTCCGGTGGCGGCCAACTCCGCGATGGAAGAGGCTCCGGCCCGGGCGATCACCAGATGGGCCTCTTGATAGGCGCTGACCATGTTTTGAAAGAACGGCTCGGTTTGCGCCGGAATCCCCGCCTGGGCGTAACGGGTCCGCACGGTTTCCAGATCCTCCGGTCGGGCCTGCTGGCGTACCGTGATGCGCAGACCGGTCTGACGATGCAGCCGGATGATGGCCTCGGGCACCACTTCGGTAAAGACGTGGGCACCCTGGCTGCCGCCGAAAATCAGCAGCCGGAACGGCTCTCCGGGGGCCGGGGGTACCAGGGGGGGAAAGGGGTGGACAAAGGTGCCGCCCACCGGATTGCCGGTTTCCAGGGCGTGGCCGGGGGGAAAAAAGGTGGTGGCCTGGGCAAATCCGGTCAAAACCCGGTTGGCGAGGCGTCCCAACAGCCGATTGGTCAGACCCGGAATGGCGTTTTGTTCGTGGAGTACCGTGGGAACGCCCATCAAGCGGGCGGCGGTCACCGCCGGAGCCGAGGCGTATCCTCCCATGCCCAGGACCCCGTGGGGGGCGAACTCCCGCACCACCCGTCGGGCTGCCGCCACCGCCAGGGGCAGTCCCGCCAGGGTGCGGAGCCGGTCCAAAGGCCCGCTGCCTTTGAGACGACCGATTTCCAGCGTAATCAGCCGCTTGCCCCGGGCCGGAATCAACTGGCACTCCATGCCCCCCTGGGCGCCGACGAACAGGGTTTCTCCCCCTGCGGCTTCCCAGGCGTCGGCTACCGCCAGGGCGGGAAACAGATGTCCTCCGGTGCCACCCCCGGCGAGCAGCAACCGTTTGCCGGCGGGATTCATGAGGACTCCCGCGCGGTGGCGCCACCTCCTCCCCTGGCCGCGGCGGGGGGGACGGTGCGCGAAAAGGCCAGCAACAGCCCGATGGACGACAAGGTGATCACCATGGACGATCCCCCATAGCTGACCAGGGGCAGGGTCAAGCCCTTGGGGGGGAGCAGTCCCATCACCACCGCCATGTTGGCGATGGCCTGGGAGGCGACGAGCATGGTCAGACCCACGGTACTCAAGCGCACGAAGTGATCCTGGGTATGGCGGGCAATGAGCATGGCCCGCCATACCAGCAGCATGAACAGGCCGATGATGGTCAAGGTCCAGAACAGTCCCAGTTCCTCGCCGATGACCGCGAAGATGAAATCGGTATGGGATTCTGGTAGATAGAACTGTTTTTGCTGTCCTTCCCCCAGTCCGGCCCCCATGACTCCACCGCTGCCGAAGGACAGCAGGGATTGCACCAGTTGGAAGTCGCTGTTCAGGGGGTCGTCCCAGGGATCCAGGAAGGAGGTGACCCGTCGGAAGCGGTAGGGGGCCATGATCACCCCGGCTGCGGCCAGGGGAATGGCGGCTGCGGCCACGGCGGCGATCCAGGAGAGGGGCATGCCGGCGATGAAGATCACCGACATCACCACCACGCCACAGATCAGGGTGGCCCCGAAGTCCGGTTCGGCCATCAGCAGGGCCGCCCCCAGACCGAACAGTCCCAGCAACGGCAGCAACCCCTCTCGGAAGTAGCGTACCCGTTGGGGTTCCAGGGCGAGCAGATGGGAGATGTAGAGGGTCAGCACCACCTTGAACGGCTCCGAGGGCTGCAAGGTGAAGACCCGCAGATTGATCCAGCGTCGCGCCCCGCCGCCTTCCATGCCGATGCCGGGAATGAAGACCAGAAACAACAGAAAAATGATCACCCAGAAAGCGGTGCGGCTCAAGGTGCGGATGGTGGGAATGGGCAGGCGGCTCAATCCGGCCATGGCGATCAGGCCCGTGAGGGCGAAGATCGCGTTGCGCAGCGCGTAGTGGGTGGGATCGTCGTATTTGCGCAAGGCGATGGGGGATGAGGCGGAATAGACCATCACCAGCCCGATCAACAGCAGCGTGAAGGCGCTTCCGGCCAGCCACAGATCGATGGAACCCGTGCCCGGATTCTTGTCGTCGTCGATCCAGGGATTGCGGGTGGAGGAGGAGGGTTTAGAGCTCATGGACAGCCTCGCGGAATCGATCGCCGCGCTCCTCGAAGTTTTTGAACATGTCGAAGGAGGCGCAGGCCGGAGAGAGCAGCACGGATTGTCCGGGGGTCGCCAGCGTGCGGGCCAGACGCACCGCCTGGGTCAGGTCCGCCACCCGGTGAATCCGGGGACCGTTGTTTTGCAGGGCCTGGGCGATGTCGTTGGCGGACTCCCCCAGCAAGATGGCGTGGGTGACCACCTGGGCCGCCACCGGAGCCAAGTCGGAGAACGCCCCTTTTTTGTCCCGTCCCCCGGCGATCAGCACCACCCCGCCTCCCGACTCCCCGGGGGGCGCGAAGGAGCGCAGGGACATGAGGGTCGCCCCCACGTTGGTGCCCTTGGAGTCGTTGAAGTAGTCCACCCCGTCGAGATGACGCACCAGTTCCATGCGGTGGGGCAGGCCGGGAAAGGTGGTCAGCACCGCGATCACGGTGGCGATGGAAGCACCGGCTTCCAGGGCCGCCGCTGCTGCTGCCGCCGCGTTGGCCTGATTGTGGGCGCCCCGGATGCGGATTTGCTTCAGGGGCAGGATCGGTACGGGCGTGGAGAGACGGTGATCGATCAGTTGGCCGTCTTGGGTGTACAGGCCGCCGGGCATGGCCCGTTCGGTGGAAAACGGGATCACCGTCACCTGGCGTTGGGCGAGTTCCTCCCGGTCTGCGTCCAGCAACGGATCGTCGGCGTTGAGGATCACCCGATCACCGGGCCGGGAATTCGCGAATAGGCGTCGTTTGGCTTGGCGATAGCCTTCTAGGTCCGGGTAGCGGTCCAGGTGGTCCGGGGTGAGGTTGAGGTGGACCGCCACTTCCGCGTGGAAGGCGTCGATGCTCTCCAACTGAAACGACGACAGTTCCAGCACATAGGCGCGGATTTCAGGATGCCACAACTCCAGAGCCGGCATGCCCAGATTGCCGCCTGTCGCCGTGGCGATGCCCTGATGACGCAACATCTCTCCGATCAGGGTGGTGACCGTGGATTTGCCGTTGGAGCCGGTGATGCCGACAAAGTGGGCATGGGGGCTTTCCTGGCGGACGTGGCGGTGCAGCCACTCCACGTCGTTGAGAATCGGGATGCCCGCCGCCAGCAGCGGAGCCAGTTCCGGCAGCGCCCGGGGCACCCCCGGAGAGAGCAGTATGGTCCGGCAGGCGGCGAAGGCCTCGGTGGGCAGGGGATTGCCGCTGCGCATGACCATATGGGGCAGGTCGGCCAGGGGCCGGGTCGCTTCAGGACGGGCGTCCCAGACCAGGGTGGGCACGCCACGGGCGCTCAGAAAGCGGGCGGCGGCGCACCCGGAACGGCCCAGGCCGAGAATGCCGATGGGTGCCGGGGAAAGAGTCATCTTAGCGTATCTTGAGGGTTGAGAGTCCGATCAGGGCCAGGATGATGGAGACGATCCAGAACCGGACGATGATTTTGGGTTCCGCCCACCCTTTGAGTTCAAAGTGGTGATGGATCGGCGCCATGCGGAAAACCCGTTTGCCGATGAGCTTGAACGAGGCGACCTGGATGATCACCGAAAAAGTCTCCAGCACGAAGATGCCGCCGATGATGGCCAGCACGATCTCATGGCGGGTGGCCATGGCGATGGTGCCCAGGGCCGCCCCCAGGGACAAGGATCCCACATCCCCCATGAATACCTGGGCCGGATAGGTGTTGAACCACAAAAATCCCAACGCCGCCCCCACCATGGCGCCGCAGAAGATGGTCAGCTCCCCGGCTCCCGGCACATGGGGAATGCCCAGATAGTTGGCGAACTTGGCGTGTCCGGTGAGATAGGCGATGAACATGAAGCTGGCGGCGGTGAGCATGGTGGGTCCGATGGCCAGACCGTCCAGGCCGTCGGTGAGGTTGACGGCGTTGCTGGAACCCACGATCACCAGAATGGCGAAGGGCAGAAAAAACCACGCCAGATCGATGGTCACATCCTTGAGAATGGGTAGGGCCAGGGAGCCGAAAAGCGCGGGCTGGGTCAATTTCAGGTAGAGGGCCACGGTGACGGCGATGATGGACTGCAGCAGAAAACGCACCGAGGCCGGAGCCCCCCGGGTATGGCGTTTGGTCACCTTGGCGTAGTCGTCCCAAAAGCCGATGGCCCCGAATCCCAACGTGGTCAACAACACCATGTGGATGAACGGATTGGCCAGATTGGCCCACAGCACCGTCGATACCGTGATGGCCAGCAGCATCAGGGCGCCACCCATGGTGGGAGTGCCGCCTTTTTCCAGCAGATGGCGTTTGGGGCCGTCGGCGCGGATCGGTTGTCCGTGGGTCTGCAACCGCCCCAGGGCGCGGATCATCCACGGCCCCACCACAAACGACAGGATCAATGCGGTCAAAATGGCCCCAATGGTCCGGAACGTGATGTATTTGAAGAGGTTCAGGGCCGACCAGTGACCGCTTAAAGGGTAGAGCAGATTATACAGCATGGTTCATCAGATCCTTGACGATGCGTTCCATCCGCATGCCGCGGGATCCCTTGACCAGAATGGCGTCATCGGGGCGCAGCAAGGCGGAGAGGGTTGCCGACCATTCGGCCGGATCATGGAGGTGGTACGCGGTCACCTCGGGGGCGCCGAGGAGGGCGTTGTGGAGCGCGTTCATGGCGTCACCGGCGGTGATCACCACAGCGATGCGGTGTTGGGTGATGTCGGAAGCCAAGTGGGCATGCAGGGTCGGGCTTTGTTCCCCCAGTTCCAGCATATCCCCCAGAATCGCCACCCGGCGTGGGGCCGGGCGGGCGCCCAGGGCGGCCAGTGCGGCGGCCATGGAGCCGGGATTGGCGTTGTAGGTGTCGTCGATGACGGTCCAGCCCGCCGGGGCCTGTTGTGCCAGACCCCGCCCGGGCAACGGGGCGAAGTCGGACAGGGCCGCGCCGATGGCCTGGGGGGAGACGCCGGCGGCACGGGCCGCCCCAGCCGCCGCCAGGGCGTTGAGGATCATGTGGGGACCGCAGAGGCCCAGATCCACCGGGATGGTTTGTCCATCCGGCCAGGTGATGATGCCCCGTCGGGAGCCGGTCGGATTCCCGGTCGCCGGGGCATCCTCCCAGCGGATTTCCGCCTCCGGAGTGGGGCCGAACCGTTGCACCGGTCGGCTGCCCGCCCGATGTTTCAGGATGGCACGGTTGGGGTCTTGGGCCGGAATCAGACACAGGCCGTCCGCGGGCAGATGGGCCAGCAGTTCCCCCTTGGCCGTCGCCACCTCGTGGATGCCGGAAAAGGAGGCCATGTGGGCGGGTTGGACATTGGTCACCACGCCGATGACCGGTTGGGCCAGATCCGCCAGATGGGCGATCTCCCCGGGGGCGCTCATGCCCATCTCCACCACGGCGGCCCGGCACCCTTCCGGCATGGCCAGCAGGGTCAACGGCACCCCGATGTGGTTGTTGAGATTGCCCGAGGTGGCGTGTACCACCGGAATTTCCCGGCGCAGGCAAGCGGCGATCATCTCCTTGACCGTGGTTTTGCCCGAAGAGCCGGTGACCCCGATCACCACAGGGGCCACATGATGTCTCCAGGCATTGCCGGCTTTTCCCAGGGCGGTGAGCACATCGTCCACCAGCAACACCGGCACGGGGCACTCTCCTGGCGGTATCCGTTCCGCCAGAATCGCCGTCGCGCCGTTTGCGATGGCGGTGGGAATGTAATCGTGACCGTCGAAATGGGGGCCGGCCAGGGCCGCGAACAGCATGCCGGGTTGAATGTTGCGGCTGTCGGTGGAAATCCCCGCGATCACCGGATCGACGGCGGGGGAGTCCCCGACCGGGCGGGCCTGACAGGCGGCGCGAATGAAGGAAAGTTGCATGGTGTTATGGTGATCCCTGAAATCCCAGGCGGGCCAGATGGTCCCGCGCGGTTTGCGCGTCGTCGAACGGTATGATCCCGGTTGCGGTGATCTGACCGGTTTCGTGGCCCTTGCCGGCGATCAGCACCACGTCTCCGGGGCGCGCCATGGAGATTGCCGCTCCGATGGCCCGATCCCGGGCCGGAATGGTGTCGAAAGGACCACCGGCAGTCTCCAGACCCCGCAGGATCTCCTGGCGGATCGAGGCGGGATCCTCGGAGCGGGGATTGTCGTCGGTCACCACCGTGAACGAGGCCAGCCGTCCGGCGATCTCGCCCATGATGGGACGTTTGCCCGCGTCCCGCTCCCCGCCGCAGCCAAAGACCAGCAGGCGTCTGGCCTGGGGAGAGATTTCCGCCGCGGTGGTCAGCAGCCGCTCCAGGGCATCGGGAGTATGGGCGAAATCCACGATCACGGTAAAGGGTTGACCGTGGCGGATCGGTTCCAGCCGTCCCCGTACCGGTCGGAAGGCGGACAGACCGGCGGCGATGCCGGATTCTCGCACCCCCAGACTCCAGCACAAGGCGGCGGCGGTCAGGGCGTTGGCCACGTTGAACCGTCCTGAAGATTCCACAACCAGGTCGAGGGGGGCTTGAGGGGTGGTCATGTGGAAACAGGTTCGGGTCCATTCCAGCCGGATGTCTTTGGCCGTGAACCGGGCTTCTGGCGCCCCCTCCAGGGAAAAACCGCTCACCGGAATGCCGCGGTGTTCACACGCCTGGACCAGTTCGCGCCCCTTGGGGTCGTCCAGGTTGATGATCGCCGCCCCCGGATGGGGCGGGTCGAGAAACAAGGAGCGTTTGGCCTGCCAGTAGGCCTCCATGGTGCCGTGATAGTCCAGATGGTCCCGGCTCAAGTTGGTGAAGGCCACGGCGCTCCAGGGGATGCCGGCGGTGCGCTGCTGGGTCAGGGCGTGGGAGGAGACCTCCGCCACCACCGCCGCGCAACCGTGGGCGCGCATTTCGTGGAGGGTCTGCTGGAGCGTGACCGGATCCGGAGTGGTGAGGGTGGCGGGTCGTGTGCCGCCGCCATGGCGGCTGCCGGTGGTGCCGATCACGCCGGAGGCCATGCCGGAGGCCCCCAGGATCGCCTCCACCATGGCGGCCACCGTGGTCTTGCCGTTGGAACCGGTGATGCCGACGCATGGCAACCCGTCCGTCGGATGGTCGTAAAAGGCGGCGGCCAGGGCGGCCAGGGCGCGACGGGGTTGCGGATGGATCACACCGGTGGCGGGGATCTCCCGGGAGCCGTCGTGCAGAATGGCCACGGCGCCGGCAGCCAGCGCCGGGTCGATGAACTGCGCTCCCTGGGCCCGACTGCCCGACAGGGCCGCGAACAAGGCGCCGGGACCCACCAGGCGGGAGTCGGCGGTCACGGCGCTGATCTCCACATCCGCCCCCACGAGGCGCACCCCTTCCAGGCGGGTCTGGGCCAGCAGTCGGGAGAGCTTCATTCGAGGATCAGGCGGAGTTCGCCCCCCTCGTCGGTGGTGGCCTCTTTGACCAGTGGTCCCGAACCCTGAATCCGGGGCACCAGCCCTTTGGCGCGGGCTTTTTCCAGGGCGTCGGCCAAAGAGAGGTTCTTGTACGGGGACTCTTCGGCGTTGGCTTCTTCCTCTGCGGGGGGGGCCGGGGGTTTGGCTCCGGGGGCCGTGGGCGGCGGAATGGGTTTGGCCTCTTCCCGGGGGGGAGGCAGTTTGACATCCACCGGCGTGGAGGGCAGCACCGCCAGCAGGGGCAGAATCTCTTCGGCGATCTCCCGGAACACCGGGGCTGCGGCCAGACCCCCGTAATAAAGCTTGCTGTCCGGTTCGTCGATGCCCACGAAAATCACGATTTTGGGATCTTCCGCCGGGATGAAACCCACGAACGACGCAAAATAGCTGCCGCTCATGTAGCCTTGCCGTCCCGAGGCCTTGCGGGCGGTACCGGTTTTTCCGCCCACGGTGTAGCCGGTCACTTTGGCTTGGGCGGCGGTACCTTCGTTGGAGACCACGGTGGTGAGGATCCGGCGCATGGTGGCGGAGGTCTGTTCGGAGATGACCCGTTTGGGATCGGCGCGGGGAATGGAGACCTGTTGCTGATTGATCATGCGGCCCGCCACCAGATGGGGCGGACGCATCAGGCCGCCGTTGACCGCGGAGGTGGCGGCGGTGGTGATCTGGAGGGGCGTGGCCAACACCCCGTAACCGTAGGAGCGGTTGGCCTGACCCACATAACGGTAATGGGTGATGTCCGCCAGACTGCCTGGGGATTCGTTGGTCTGTTCCACCCCGGTGGGACGGGAGAAACCGAAATTGAGGATGTATTGCTCCAGGGTATCGGCTTTCATCATCAGACCGATCTTGGCGGCGCCGACATTGGAGCTTTTCTGGATGACCTGACTGACCGTCAAGGCCGACTGTCCCACGTGGAAATCCCGGATGGTGCGATCCCCGATGGTGAAACGGCCATTGTCGATGTTGATGACCGTGTTCTCCTTGACCAGTCCCAGATCCAAGGCGGCGCCGATGGTGAAGATCTTGAAGGTGGAGCCCGGTTCGTAGGCGTCGAGGATGGCCCGGTTGCGGCGTTGATCCGGTTGGCTTTCCAGCATGTTGTTGGGGTTGAAGGCGGGTTGATTGACCATGGCCAGGATGTCGCCGCTTTTCGGATCCATGATGACCACCGATCCCGCCTTGGCCTTGCTGCGGGTCACGCCCCGCAGCAAGGCGCGATAGGCGATGTACTGCACGGTGGCGTCGATGGTGAGCACGATGTCGGCACCGGGTTTGGCCTCGGTGATGTTGTGGACCATGGGCATCACCCGGCCCATGCGGTCCTGGGTGATGATGCGGGATCCGGATTGGCCATGGAGTTCTTTTTGAAACACTTTTTCCAGCCCTTCGGCCCCCAGTCCGTCGTAGCCGACGAAACCCAGGATGTGACCGGTGATCTCACCCATGGTGTAGAAGCGCTGCATGTCCGGGATGAAGAAAAGCGCCGGATTGTTCAGGTGTTGAATTTTATTGATGATTCCCGGATGCAGCTTGCGGGCGATGATCGGAAAGGAGCCGGATTTGGCCTTTTTGAGGCGGCGGCGCAGATAGTGGCGTTCCGTGCCCAGGATGGGGGCGAGCTGGTCTGCCAATTGTTGTCGATCCTGGACCTGATCGATATCCACCGACAAGGAGCGGACCGGCAGACTGACCGCCAGGGTATGGCCCCGGCGATCCAGGAAGCGGCCCCGTTGTCCCTGGGCGGTGATCTTTTTTTGATATTGGTTGAAGGCCCGGCGTTGGAGTTCGGCCCCTTGCAGCACGGAAAGATCGATGGCCCGGGAGGCCAGTATCGCGAAGGCCAGTACAAAAAAGCCCACCACGACATTCAGCCGCATGCCCACGTTGACGCTTTCCACCGGTCGGCTGCCGGGTCTGGGTTTGAGCCGTTCGGAGGTGGTGGAGGGCGGTGGGGAGAGGGAAATCTGGCTCCCGGGGGTCGTGCGGACCCGGCGTCCGGGGCGCGGAAACCGCCTCCCCAGATTGCGCGACAAGGAGATCAGTTGGGCCAGCCGGTTGATGTTGTTCTTGTTGCTCACTTTGGGGCCTCAAGCCATTGATCGGGTCGCATCGGATGCATGCCCAGATCCTTTTTGGCCCGGCGTTCGATGGTGTTGAGGTCGGTGCGGGCGACCCATTCCACCTGCAGAGCCTGTTCCTGGTCGAGCAGTACAATCCGTTTTTTGGCCTGCCGTTCCAGTTCCCGATGGGCTTCGAGCATCCACATGCGGGAAGCCACGGTGACAGCCGCCGTGATCACCAGCAGAATGGTCAGCAGGGTGTGAAGCAGCCAGGGTGACTTCATGGCATCTCGTCTCGCGTCGTGGTCGCCGGGGTGGAGGCGGGCAGGCGTTGGATGGTGCGCAGTTTGGCGCTTCGCGCCCGGGGATTGGCGGCGGTTTCCGCCTCTCCGGGGGTGAGGGGTTTGTTGTGCAGCAGCCGGAACTTCGGCACAAAGGGTTCGGGGAGTCGGGGCAGCAGCGCGGCCGGTCCGGTGGGGGTGGGGGGCGGCAGGGCGGCGGCCCGGAAAATCTGTTTGACGATGCGGTCTTCCAGGGAGTGAAACGCGATCACCGCCACCCGTCCTCCCGGCGCCAGGGCGGCCAGGGCGGCGTTGACACCGTTTTCCAACTCTTCGAGTTCCCGGTTGACCGCAATCCGCAGGGCCTGAAAAATCCGTGTGGCCGGATGGATGCGGCCTCCGGCGGGGAGTACCCGTTCCAGGAGCGCGGCCAACTGCCGGGTGGTGACAAACGGTTGGGTGACGCGCTGTTCCACGATGGCCCGTACCGCCCGACGGGCGTGGCGTTCCTCGCCGAAGCGGAAGAACAGATCGGTCATGGCCTCCGGGGTCATGCGGTTGATCAGATCCGCTGCGGTGGGGTGGTGGTTCGAGTGGTCCATGCGCATGTCCAACGGTCCATCCAGTCGAAAGGAGAAACCCCGTTGGGGGGTATCCAGTTGTCGGGAGGAGAGTCCCACGTCGAACAGACAGCCATCGACTGTTCCGGTCAGGTTCCGTTCTTCCAGGAGTCTGCCCAGTTGGCCAAAAGGTGTGTGCAGAATCGTCAACCGTCCCTGGGATGCGGCCACCAGGGAGGCTCCCCGTTGCACCGCTTCCGGATCCTGGTCCAAGGCGATCACCCGACCATCCGGGGCCGAGGCGGCCAGCAGGGCGCGGGTGTGGCCTCCGTCACCAAAGGTGGCGTCCACGTAAAGCCCTCCGGGACGCGGCGCGAGGGCGTCGAGGGTTTCTTGTGGCAAGACGCTGCAATGGCCCTCGTATCCGGCTGAGGCCGCGTGATGGGTGTCGTTGGCCCCCGTCAAGAAGAGAGGATCCTTGAGTTGGATGGTGAATGGAAGAGTCGTTGCCTTTGGGCGTTTCCGATCTGTTTGTATCGTTAACGCACCCAAGATTATAGGGTCCGAAGGGTCTGGGGTGTCAAGCCGGGCTTTAAGCCGAAGGCGGAAAAAAACTTCAATCTGGCATGGGACCGGAGTGGGTCTGTAAGCCGGGTTTTGTCCCCTGGCCCCTTGTCCCGGTGGGGTGGCGAGGAGGACGGCCATTCATCTGGGACGGGCGTTACCGACCGTCTCTAGCGACCGACCCGGGGGCTGGACGGGCCATCTTTAAACGCCCCCCTATGTGGTCTTGCTCCGGACGGGGCTTGCCGTGCCGCTCCCGTTACCGGGAAACGCGGTGCGCTCTTACCGCACCCTTTCACCCTTGCCTGGCGGGGATTCCCGACTGCGTGGAATCCGGCTGGCGGTTTGCTTTCTGTGGCGCTTTCCCTGGGGTCACCCCCGCCGGGGATTACCCGGCGTCCTGCCCTATGGAGCCCGGACTTTCCTCCAATCCCGAAGGATCAGCGGCCGTCCGACCCACTCCGGTGATGCTTGGCTGCTTTGAAACTGGTGGCGCACCATGCCTGGATCAGGGGCTGAAGTCAAGGAGGAGCCTGGACATGGCAGCAGGATCCTCCTTGACTGGTCGGTGGGTGGGTGACGGTCTGATCGAAATCAGTCGTAGAGCATGCGGAGCTTGTTGTCGGCGTTGCGCAGACGAATGGTCAGGGTATGGGTCAGGGCGGTCAGGATGTTGATGGCCAAACGTTTGTGGCGTTCGGCGAGTTGATGAAAATGCTCCCGCGTCAGCACATACAGCTCCACATCCTCCACGACCAGGGCCTCGTTGCTGCGGGGCTTGCCATCCAGAAAGGAGAGTCCCCCGAAGAAATCCCCCTGGCCGATCGTGGCGAGATGGTGCAAGCGGTTGTCGCTCAAATAGGACTGTACATTGACACAGCCTTTGCGCAGGAAATAAATCTCATCGCCTGCCTGCCCGTATTTGTAGATCAGTTCTCCGGCGGACATCGAGCGTTCCAGCAGACAGGATTCCAGATCTTTCAGCGTGTCTTCCGCGTGACTTTTGAAAAGTTCGATTTCACCCAGGCTCAGGGGGGCCTGGTCGTGGTTGTTTTGGGTATCCATATCGGCCAGGATGTCATTTTCGACCCATTCGATGGCCGACTCCAATCCTGGGAACAGGAGTGTGTTCTCACGGGTGGTGATGCCGGTCTGGTCGAGAAATTCCCGCAGATTGCGACCACTCGGCAAGGAGGTGCGGACATTGCTGAACAGCAAGGTTCCGTGGCGTTCCAGCATGCTTTCCTGGATCACATGCAGCGTGTGTGCGGCGGTGACATCCATGGAGGTCACCCGGCGGAAATCCAGAATGAGGTATTCGGCGGTTTTGAGATCGGATTCCAGGGCCGTATAGAATTGGTACGTGGTCCCGAAGAACAGGCTTCCCTGGAGTTCATAGACCACAGCCCGGTCGCCGACCTGATCCAGCAGCAGGGTCTGTTCTTCCGAACGAATGCGACGTGAGGGGAATTCGTGGATGGAGAAACGGTTGCGCACGACGGTTCCCCCCACCTGTTCCCGCACGAACAGAAGAATGGAGAGCAGTACACCCGTGGCCGAAGCGCCAATCAGACTGGTGGTCAAGGCCACCACCACCACGGCGGCCACCACGACGAAATCAAAGACCGTATCTTTGGATTTCAGGAACATCAACGGTTCCTTGTCGATCATCCTCAATCCGATCACGATGAGAATGCCCGCCAAAGAGGCCACGGGAATCCAGGATATGAAGGAGTTCAACAGCAATGCGGCCACCAGGGCGGCGATGCCTTCGATGATGCCGGAAACGCGGGTTTTGGCGCCGCTGACCAGATTCACCAGGGTGGAACCCATTTGACCGGCACCGCACACCCCACCCATGGCCGAAGAGGTCATGTTGGCCACACCTTGCGCCACCAGTTCCCGATTGGAGTCGTGACGACTGCGTGTCATTTGATCGAGTACGACACAGGTTTTGAGGGTGTCGATGCTCAACAAGGCGGCCAAGGTCAGGGCGCTGCCGAACAGCTTGGCCAATTCGCTCAGACGCATGTCGCCGATTTCGTTCCAGCGGTTCATGATGGAATCGATAAAACCTCCCCCCACCGAACCCAGAGAACCGATGACCAGTTTGTTGTTTTCCAAGGTCAGCATGGTGGGATCCAGCGTGGCCGAGATGAAATAGACCAGCAGTCCGGCCAGGATTCCCAGAATGGTTCCGGGAATCGCCTTGGTCAACCGGGGGCCGAAGGCCATCATCAGGGCCGTTGCGCCGCCAATGGCCAAGGCACGGTAATCCCAGGTGTTGGGAGTGATCACCGCTTTCCACCAGGGGGCGCCGCTGGTGACCCCGAGAAATTTGGGGATCTGACTGCCAATGATGGTCATGCCCACACCGGTCAGATAGCCGCTGACCACCGTGTAGGGAATGTATTTGATCAGATTGCCGATCTTGAGCATGCCGATCATGACCTGGAAGGCGCCGGTCAAGATCGACATGACTGTAATCATGAGTATCACGGTCAGGGGGGATGTCTGTTGTTGAACCAGACCCAGGGCAAAGGCGGACAACAAGGCTGCGGCAGGCGCGCAGGGGGCCGTGATCAGGCGATCCGTGCCTCCCAGCGTGGATGCGATGATCCCCAGGGCAAAGGTACCGATGATTCCGGCCAGGGCACCGAACGGTACGAATTCCGTGCCGATTACTCCAAAGATGGTGACACCAAAAGCCACTGCCGATGGCAATGCGACCATCATGGCCGTGATGCCTCCCCAAACATCTCCGGAGATCCGGAAATTTTTGAGTTTGGAAAGTGGAGAAGGGGCCATCGGAATGACGTTGTCAGGAATCTTGCAAACGTGTGCTTGAGTATTCATGGTATTAATGCTTCTTGTTGTCCACCTTTTGAGGTTGTTGCTCAATGCCCTTATGGTTTTAGGTGGATGCGGTTGGACCGATCCATCCAAGCGGGCATGCTTTACGGTTTATGCGGCTGTTCTTTGGGCCAAGGCCCGCTGGTTTGCCAAGGCGACTTGTTGCGGTGACATCCTGTGTTGTAACCGATTTCTTTCTTGAATCGCGATTTCATCCCCAAGACGGGCGGCCAGTTCAAGCCACATGTAGGCGGATACCAGGTCCTGGGCCACACCTTGACCATCCCGTAGCATGAAGGCCAGATTCATCTGGGCCTGGGGATCATCCTTCTGGGCCAAACGCTCGAAGGCCTTGAAAGCGCGGGACATGTCGTGTTGTTCGTAGGCTCTGACAGCATTTGTGAATTCCTCATCTTGTTGACTCAAAAAAAGATCGATAACTGATGTTTTTCTCATTGGTATTCTCCAGGATTGGGGTGGGTTGATCGGTTAATTGAAGGATTGATGGACCAAGCGGTATGGGCTGGCTTCGCGCATGATCGACAAAGCGAGCAGTGCGTCGCGGGCAGCGGTCAGATGTTTTTGGATCTCGAACAAGGAGCGGTAGACCATCCATCGTTTCATCATGGATAAAACCATGGGCGGCGTGATGTCGTTTTCCCATTGGGTCGGGTTCAGGATCTGACGCATGGAACGCAGATAGCGCGTCTCCATGGAGTCCACCAAGCCCGACAGGGTTGCAACCTGGGTCTGGACACCGGCGTTCCGGTCCTGGAGCGCGGCGAATCCTTCGGCGAGAGACTCGGAACTGGCATGGATCAGCAAGACCATGGCCTTGATGTCCGGGTCCGTGTTGACGCACATGAGAGAGGACTCGTGGATGGTATCGTCGATGCGACCCACCAGGGCGTCCAGGGCCAGCACGGCCCGGAGCCATTCGTGTCGTTCGAGGGGCGGGCAGCGACTCAGCAGATCCAGATTCCGGATCAAAGTCGCGGCCCGCTCCTCCTTGTGGAGCGTTCCCATGGGTTCCTCACCGCCGCTTTCCGGAGTCAACGCCAATCGGCCAACCAGCAGTTCGGCTGCTTGCATCAGCAGAGCGCACTGATCGGCAACCAGATTGTCGAACTCCGCTACCCCGGCGACAATCGATTGGACCATGGCGTGGATGTCTGGAAAAGTCGTCTTGTCCATGTGAACCTCCAGTTCATGCTTTGTAGTGCGTGTTGTTACTTCATCCGTTCCGTGTACAGATCCATCACGATGGCCAGCCGTTGGCTCACATCTTTGTTGTACGGCTTATTGAGAACGGTTTTTTCCTTCATTCGCCAGGTTTCGGATGTTGCGGCCAGGGCATTCACCAACTGCCAGCGGTAATCGAAGGTCTTGCCGGAAAGCGCCTTGACCGAATCGATCTGCGGTTGATTCAACAGACCGCTTTTGCTCAGTTCCGGGAATTTGACCGGATCCACGGTGATGCGTTCCATGCGGGCTTCCTGCACAAAGGTCAACTCGGACTTGTAGTCCGCATGGGGCAGAATTTTGTCCACATCATTTTTGAGCGCGCCAGAGGTTGCATAGGTTTTGCCGATCAGCGACTCCAGGGACTTGACATCCAGTTTTTTGGCGTGTCTTTCCAGCAGGGGCTGGGAGACCTGGAATTCAACCTTTTGGAACACGTTGATTGCAAAGACGTTTTGCACCAGGAAGAGCATGACGAAACTGGCCAGGGCCGAAACGATCGGCGTCTGGATCCAGGCCACCACGATGCGTCCCGTCACCTTCCAGCGAATGTTGCTGGCATTCTTGAGTAAGGCGATGCCGATCACGCCACCCACCACGGCCTGGGAACTGGAGACCGGCACCAGCGGAATGGTTGGCAGTCCCAGGGTGGCCAGGAAGAATTCCAGATCCTCGGAGGCGAAGAGAAACAGCACCAGCGAGGTGGCCAACACCACCACCACGGCTCCAACCGGGGTCAAGGGCGCGATGCTGTCGCCCACGGTCAGCATCACTTTCTTGCCGTAGGTGTAGATGCCCACGGAAATGGCGATGCCGCCGACGAGAAAGAGAATCTGCAAACCGGAGATGGGGCCCAGATCCTGGAACGGATTGGCGCCGATGAACACGCCCATGACATTGGCGATGTTGTTGGCGCCCAGGGAGTAGGATCCCAACACGCCGGCGATGATCAGGGCGTAACGGGTCATGGCGTCCAGGGAGATCAGGTGGATCTTTTGCTTGTTGAGCCACCAGGAGACGCCTTTGTACATGTAATAGCTGAAGAAGGCCGTCAACACCGGGCTGAGGAACCAAGTACCGATGATGGTCTTGAACACGCTGAAGTCCGTGGCCATGCCGGTGAAGAAGTTCCATCCGATGATGGCGCCAACGATGGCCTGGGTGGTGGAGACCGGCAAGCCCAGCACGGTCAGCCAAGCCACCACGGCGGCGGCGGCGAAGGCGGCCACGAAGGCCCCACCCAGGGCGTTGATGTCACCCAGTTTGGAGAGGGTATGGGCGGCGCCCGCGCCGCTGATGACCGCACCCAGAATCACGAAAATGGTGCAGATCAGGGCTGCCGTACTGAATTTGACCATTTTGGTGCCAACGGCGGTGCCAAACACGTTGGCCGCGTCGTTGGCGCCCAGCGACCAGCCCAGAAACAGGCCGCTGGACATGAAAAAGAGAACTGAAAGATCCATGGTGTCTTTGCTCCCGAGTGGGCTTTGGAAAAGGTGTTACGCAGCCCGTTTGATCGTATAGATGGCCAGGAGGTCGCACACATCTTCGGCCTCGTTGGCCAACTGGTCGATCTTGTCCACAAAGTTGCGCAGATGGGCCTTCTGGTCCAGTCCCAGATTGGTCTTGAAGATGGCGGTTTTCAGGGCGATTGAGATTTTGTCCGCCTCTTTCTCGTAGAGCATCACCTTGTGGGAGTGGTCGCGCACCGCGTTGATGTCACGGAAAAAGGCCCGCGTGGACATGACGCAGGATTCGACGCTCAACGCCACCTGCTCGCAGAGCAATTTCAGATCCTTGTGCAGTTCCGTGGGGTATTGGGGATTTTCGATGGAAAAATTGATCAGGTTATCTTCAAACAGGTTGATTACGGTATCCAGATCTTCCAGCAGGCTCAAGACATCGCCACGGAAGTCGGGAATCAGGGCCTGTTCGTAAAGCTCGGATTCGATGTGACGGCGCAGATCATCCCCGCGGGACTCCATCGTGCTGACTTCTTTGACCTTTTGTTGGAACGCAGATGCCGTGTTGCCGCCCGCCTCCAGAAAATAGGTGATGGCCGCCTTGAAATGGATGTTGCATTCCGACAGGACATCCAGAAATTCGTCGATTTTGTTTTCGAGAGCCTTGGTGCGACCGAACAGGGAGAAGTTGGCAGTACTCATAGTGGTTCCTTATCATTCGAGAGTCAGCAGGTGCGCCTTTGCAAGATTTTGCGAGGCATTCTTGAACTCTAACTCTCCATGATTCGTGCCATGGAATTTTTTTTAAATTTATTAAGTTAAATCAATAAAATGAGAAGGTTTTAACGTATTTTTTGCTGTACAAATAGGATGAAAAATTTTTTTCATGCCTTGTGGACATGTTTGTTTAATTTGTTGAAATATATCGATAAGAAAACAATGTAAAAACGTATTGATTGACAGGGGTGATGCGGGTGGCAAACCATTGGGGAAAGTCAGGGGGCTGAATCCCAAAAAAAAGCGCGCGCCCCGGGGAGGGGCACGCGCTTTTCAAGGTCAGGCTGGGTGAAGCGAGTGGAATCAGGAGATCTGCACCACGATGTCGTGGAGCACGTCACCGGCTTCGGCCATCTTGTCGGCGGTATTGGACAGATGGCGATAGAGTTCCCGGCGCTTGAAGACCTCCATCACATGGGCCAGCGCAGAGGATTCGGCGCGGGGTTCGTTGTTGTCCAGGGCGCGCAGTTGGGCATCCACCTTGAACAACTCGGCAATGGCGCGGCGATAGGCTTTTTCCGTGGAGCGTTCGGCTTTGTGAACGGCTTCGGCATCCTGGTCGGCCAGGGCCGGGGTGACTCCCAGTTTCTGGTATCCGCGTTTCAGGGCATCCACGCCTTCCCGCAGTAGTTGGGCCATCTCACGGGTGTTCTGGTCGGGGCGCAGGCCCAGACCTTCCATTTCCCGCACCGTGGTTTTGGCGTAGTTCAGGATCTGGTCGATGGTGCTGACGGCACGGTAGATGTCTTCCCGGTCCATCGGCGTGGCGAAGGCCTGATTGAGTACGCTCATGTTGCGGGCTTTGATCTCGTCGCCTTTCTTTTCGAGTTCACGGACCAAAAGACCTTTGTCCTCGGCGCCGGTATCCATGAAATCCACCAGGGCATCCATGGCCTGGGCGCACAGATCGCACTGTTCGTTGATCATGCCGTAGAAATCCGGCACCCGCGGGAAGACGTTGTTGAGGATTTTGGAAGCCAGCGAATTGGAACTGCCACTCATGGTTGGTTCTCCTTTTTCTTAAGTCATGCGGGCACATCCGGCCCGGATCGTGAAATGGTTTTTTGAACAACGCTCAAGTTGGTTGATGTGCGGGCTGGTTCAAATGGCGATGGCGCCGCCTGTGAGCAGTCTGACGAGATAATAGGTCAAAGCACCCACCACACCGGCACTGGGGATGGTGATGATCCAGGTGCTGACGATCTCTTTGGCTTTGGCCCAGCGGACCGCCTTGGGACGCTCGGAGGCGCCGATACCCATGATGGCGGAACTCACCACGTGGGTGGTGGAGACCGGCGCACCCATGAGGGAGGCGGAGAGGATCAGGGTGGCGGAGGTGAGTTGGGTATCCAGGGCGTGGAGCGGACGCACCTTGAAGATGCCGAAGCCCACGGTGCGCACGATACGCCAACCGCCGGAGAGAATGCCCAGGGTGATGACGAGGGCGCAGGAGTAGATGACCCAGTTGGGCACCACGAATTTGTCGATGAATCCACCCAGCACCAGAATCATGGTGATGATGCCCATGCTTTTCTGGGCGTCGTTGGCCCCGTGGGAGAAAGCGAGACCAGCGGCGGTGAGGAACTGGATCTTTCTCAATGGTTTGTTGACCGAAGGGGTGGCCTTGCGCAGCAATCCGCGCATGAAGCGGTGAATGAGAAAACCAACCCAGAAGCCAAGTACGGGTGAAACGAGCAGCGAGGCGAGAATCTTGACGAAGCCGGTGACTTTGCCATTCATCAGTTCGGAAAAGCCCCACAGCACGTTGTTCATGCCGGCGGAAACCACGACCGCGCCGATCAATCCACCCACCAAAGCGTGGGAGGAGGAGGATGGCAGGCCGAACCACCAAGTGAGCAGGTTCCAGAAGATGGCGCCGCAGATGCCGCACAAAATGATCGAAACCGAGACAAGCGGTGGCAGGTCGTTGACATTGATGAATTTGCCGATGGTGTTGGCCACGGCGGTACCGCCCAGGACCGGCCCGAGCAGTTCAAAGGTGGCCACAACGATGACCGATTGGATCGGAGTCATGGCCCGTGAGGCGATAATGGTGCCGATGATGTTTGAGGCGTCGTGGAAGCCGTTGGTGTAGTCAAAGATCAAGACAATGATCACCGCCGCCACAGCCAGTGTGTAAAGCGTATCCATATGTTCCTTATCCCTAGCGATGCAGAGTAGTGCGATAGCAGAGCAGGCCGTTTGACGGGTATTGGGAAATCCGGCTGGCACGAAGACGACAGAAATCATCCGATCCCATGGGCTGCGTCTGATTCCTTGATGCAAGCAAGGAGCAGGCGTTGCAGGATCGGTTGGGTTCGATCAATCTTGGTGAGAAGAGACACTTGAAGATCTGGTGACCGTTTTTTTGTTGGCTTCGGGCCGTGTGCAAGCAAAGCCTGAAACGTCAAGCTGTGACGGTCGATCTTCTTGGCTGTCTTTTCCGTTACGGGCGAGGGAACGGCGTGACCATCGTCTCAAAGAGTCCATTTCCGAACGTAGCGCGCGTATTTCCGAATGGATTCTTCTTGGGTGTGGCGAGGTGTTCCGATTCGTCCGAAGTGCCGTATTGCCGGGTTTGGCGTACCCATCACGAAGATCATAGCCCGACCGGAGCGGGTCTGGAAGTGGAATTCAGGCAGGGGTGAAAAATTTTTTTCAGGGGTCGAATGGGGGGGGAGATGTGACGTTATGTAACTTGTTTCCGGAATTGAATTTTTCCCTGTTTGAGCCGGTTTGGGGTCAGGGGGTGCGCGCCCGTCCCGAAAGCCGGTAGTTGAGGGTTTGGCGGCTGATTCCCAGCAATGTGGCCGCGATTCCCTGATTGTTGCCCGCTCGGCGCAACGCTTCGCGGATCAGATAGCCTTCCGCATCCTTCAGGGTGGGGAACCGTCCGGGGATCTCCAGGTGGGGGCCTTCTTCTTCCGGATCCTGGCCCGCTTCCGGGGTGGTTCGCTGAGTCTGGATGACCTCCTTGAAACTCTCCATGGAGAGGACCGGACCAAAACGGTGTCGTGCCACCGCGTTGAAAATCAGGGCGCGCAGTTCCCGCACGTTGCCTGGGAAATGATACACCGACAACAGGGTATACAGTTCCGCCGGCACCCTCAGACCGTGTTTGTCCATGGTGGAGGTGGCCTCTTGGAGAAAGAAGTCGATCAGCAGTGGCAGATCGTCGGCCCGTTTGCGCAAGGGGGGAATCTCCAGGGGGTGGCTGGAGAGCCGGAAGAACAGATCCTGCCGGAAGAGTCCCTTGGTCATGAGTTGTTGCAGGTTGCGGTTGGTGGCGGTGATGATGCGGGCACGGCTGATTTTGGGAATGTCCGAGCCCAGGGGATAGTAGGTGCCATCCTGCAACAGTCGGAGCAGTTTTACCTGGGAGGCGGCGGTCAGATCGCCGATTTCGTCGAGAAACAGGGTCCCCGAGGTGGCCTGGGTGATCAATCCCTCCCGATCCTTTTCCGCGCCGGTGAAGGCTCCCTTCATGTGGCCGAAGAGGGTATCGGAGAACATGGTGTCGTCGAGTCCGGCGACGTTGACGGTCACCATGCGACCGGAGCGTTGGCTTAAATGGTGGATGGCGCCGGCGATCATCTCCTTGCCTACCCCGGTTTCCCCGGTGATCAGGGCCGGTTCCGGGGATTCGGCGATGGCTTCGATGTATTGAAACACCGAGATCATCTTGCCGTGGCGGGTGAGAATCGACGCGAACGCTTCGGGATGTTTCAGTTTCTGGTTGAGCAGGCTGTGGCGCAACACTCCCACGTGACGGCGCAGCGTACAGACTTCCAGGGCGTGGCGCACCGAAGAGACCAGACGACTCTCTTCCACGGGTTTGATCAGATAGTCGAAGGCGCCTTCCTTCATGCAACCGATGGCGGTTTCCACATCCTGGGAGGCGGTCATCACCACCACCGGCAGCGCCGGATATTCCCGTACCAGGCGCATCAGCAGTTGCGTGCCGGGAAGATGCGGCATGATCAGGTCGAGGATCACCATGGCGGGAGGGGTCCGGGCGATGAACGCCATGGTCTCCCGGGGATCTTGCAAGGTGGCGACCGGTCCGATTCCATGGGCTTCCAGCAGATAACGGGTGGCGATCAGTTCGTCGGCTTCGTCATCCACAAACAGAACCAGAGGCTGGACGGAAAAGGTGGTCGTGTTCATGCGGGATTGGACCGGAGGGGGAATACCGGGAGCGTGACGGTGATGGTGGTCCCGTGGCCCGGTTGCGATGCGGTTTGGATGGTGCCGCCGTGACGACGCACGATATCCCAGACGATGGACAACCCCATGCCCAGTCCTCCTTGTTCCCCCTTGGTGGTAAAAAATGGGGTAAACATGTTGGCGATCTCCTGTTCCGTCATGCCAACGCCCTGGTCCATCACCTGGACAACCACCCATTGTCCGTCTTCTGATGGCGCGCCGTCAAGCGTGACTGGTGATTTCCGATCCTGCAGCGACTCCAGGGAGTTGAGCACTAGGTTGAGAAAGAGTTGTTCGAGTTGCAGGGGATTGCCATGCACATCCGGCAACTCTGGCGGCAGGTTGACCTCGAAGTGGTCGGTATGTTTTTTGATGGGGTGCTGCATGATGGAAACGATGTTGCGGATCGTCTTGTGGAGGTCGACCCGGCTGAAACGGGTGTCGGGGTCCGGTTTTGCCATATGTTTGAGATTGTTGACAATACCTGTAATGCGCCGGGAGTTGGACAGAATGCTTTCCATCAGACCGGGAAGCATCTCCAGGGCGTGATCCACGGGGACGCCCCCCAGGGAGAACTCTCCATGTTCCAGCCGGTATTGGCGCAACACCGCGGCCATGTCTGGCCAACCGCGTGTCAGGGCCACAATGTTGAACTGGATGGTGTTGTTGGGATTATTGATCTCGTGGGCCATGCCTGCCGCCAGCACCCCCAGGGAGGCCAACCGGGCATAACGGACCGCCTGTTCTTGTTGGGTGTGTTCTTCGGTGATGTCGGAGGTGAGAATCATCACTTCCGCGATGTCGCCTTCGGTGCGGATGGGCACGAAACGCACCTCCCGCCATTGGGTGTCGGAGAAAGGATACTGGAAGTGATCCATCTCCCCGGAGGTGTAAACCTTGTGCAGCGCCTGGAAATACCAGTCGCGCACTTCCGCGTGTTCATCCCCGAACAGATCTCCCAGCACCCGCACTTCGGGACGGTTGGCCAACAGCACCTTGCCGTGACGGTCCACGGTCAGGATCGTGTCCGGATATTGATTGAACACAATGCGCAGCTTGATGGCCGACTGTTTCAGCTCCGCGTACAGACGGTTCTTTTCGTTCAGATTGTGTTCCATGTGCAGCAGAAACATCACCAGGATGGTGGTGATGATCAGTCCCCCCGCCCCGATCAGCCAGGGTGTGTGGGGAAACTCCTCGCCGCTCAACAGGTGCTTCGACGGAATGGCGTTGATGATCCAGCGTTTGTTCGCCACCGGAACGGTTTCGCGCATGACGTAAGGCTGTCGAGCGAGCCAGTCTTTCCAGTTGGAGGCGTTCACCAGTTGTTCGGGTTTGGCTTCCAGACGGCTGTAGTAGGAGTCGAGAAACCGTTCCTGACCCTGTTCATCCGGTTCCAGAATCAGGATCTGCACGCCTCTGGGTTCCAGGAGCCGGATCGCCTGCTGCACCAGTTCTTCCAAGTCGAACACCCCCAGCAGCACGCCCCGTGTCTGGTGTTCGGAGAGGCCGTCGGGAGGGTGGCGCAGCGGCACGACCACCACGAATTCCTCGATCATCTCCCCGGATGGCTTGGGGTGGAACAGGGTGGTCACCGTGATTTCCTCCCGGTTCTGGGCGTGCTGGAACAACGGCATCAAGGACGTGTCGGTCTGGAAGTCATGTTCTTTCGGAAAGATGGAATGGGTGCGGTGGGCGCGCAGCGGTTGGGCGGCATGGACCCCGAACTGGGGAATCCAGATCAACTCCCGGATGCCGTGAACCTTGGAGAAAAAGGTGTGGGCCAGTTGGGTGAACTCCATCAGGGAGGCGTCCCGGGCGCGCAGCAGATCCCCCAGGATATCCACCACATGGATGGCTTCGTTCAGTTCCCGTTGCAAGGCGCCGACCCGATCCTTGGCCAGCCAGTGGAACTCCAGGCGGGAGTGGTTTGCCAGTTGGGTGTGCAGGGCGGTGAAGGCCAGCAAAGACAGAATCACACCCAGCACCGCGATGCCCAGGATCGTCCGGTGCATGGTGGCGGGTCCGATTGAATACATGTTTTTTTAGTCCATGGCCTGGGCTAGATAGGCGTGAATCAGATGATCCAGGATCAGATGGGCATCTTCCGCCGGGCCGTATTCCTTGAATCCGGTGGGCACATGAATGCCCTCGTCGGCCATGGGGTGCAAGGCTCCCCCGTCGAAAGCGGTGATGGCCACGGTATGGATGCCCACCGAACGGGCATAGGTGAAGGCCGCCAGCAGATTGGGGGAGTTGCCCGACGCCGAAATGCCCACCAGCACATCCCCGGGACGGCCCAATGCCCGCAGTTGCTTCACAAAGACATCCCGATAGCCGTGATCGTTGCTGATGGCGGTGAGAATCGCTTGGTTGTCCACCAGGCTGATGGCGCGAAACGGTTTGCCCATGTCCCGATGCAAGCCGATGGCCAGATCGTTGGCGAAATGGGTGGCGGTGGTCGCGCTGCCGCCGTTGCCGATGAAATAGATGGTGGCTTCGCGTTTGCGGGCATCCCGCAGGGTCTGGATGAACCGGGCGATCTGGCTGGTGTCGATCGCTTGCAGAATCCGGGTCAGATGGGCGAAATAGTCGCTGGCGAAACCGGCGGGATCCGGAATGGAATGGGGTTTGGATGGGTTCATGGACGAAGCTCTTTACCGTGCGCACAAGGATTCTTTAAGGAAACGATGGGTCTATCTTCGGTCATTTCATGTCCCGGATGCAATGCCCGTCAATCCGGAGGCCCCGGGATCCCCCTTGGCCGGGAACATTTCCATCTGGCGCAAGGTGGTGTGATCGATCACCCGGCCTCCATATTCCCGTGCAAACCCTTCGGCCTGCGGGAGTGTGCCAAAGGGAATCACCTCGGATTGGCCCATGCCCCCGGCCCGGCGGGAGTCGAGGACAAAATGGGCCTTTTCGGCTGCGATCCAGGTGCCGGGTTGAGGATTTTTCCAGTCCGCGCGCCCCATGTCGTGGACATAGAAAGCCCGGATACGGCGTGTCGCCCCTTCCAGTTGCAGATAGGCCAGGGCGTCGCGCACCGAAGAAAACCACAACGGCGCCGACTCTCCCGCCACATGGATCTGTCCTTTGGGGCCGGGATGTTCGGACAGGGCCATGCCGCAATAAAAACCGGTGGTGCCGGCTGCGGGTTCCAGCGGGGCGGGTGGGGGATCGTTCCGGGGATTGCCGCAGGCGCTCACCAGCAGCGTCAGCACCAGCAGCAGGGGCATCAATCGGCCCATGGGTCAGGTTCCTTCCTGCAAGGTCAGAGAGTTTTTTTAAAGTTCCCGGCGTCGGAAGATTCCGATGGCCGCCAACAGCGGGATGACCACCCAGGCCGTCAGAGCGCCCAACAGCACCGTCGGGGAGAAGGGCATCTGGCCGCTCAAGCCCGCCAGTCCGGAAAAGGTGCGGGTGTTTTCAAAGGCGGTGAGGTTGTACAGCCGGAAGATATCCGTGGGATTGCCCAGCAGTAGCCAGGGAAAGATCTGTTCGTGGATCTGTCCCTTGGTGGCCACCAGCATCCCCAGCAGTCCCATATCATACAGCACCACGAAAAACAGCCACAGGCCGATGGCCACTCCGGCGGCTCCCCCCCGTTCCCTGGCCAGGGCGCTGACCAGATGGGCCAGGGCGATGAAGACCGCGCCCAGCAGCACGGAACTGCCGATCAAGGCCCCGAAGGCCCGCCAGCTTTCCGGATCCGCCCCTTCTCCCTGAAGTCCCACCGCCAGCCCCGCCGCTCCGTATCCCACTACCGTGGCCACGGCCAACACCCCCACCTGTCCGACGAATTTTCCCAACACCACCTGGGAGCGGGTCACCGGATGGGCCAGCAACAGCAGCAGGGTGCCCCGTTCCATCTCGCCCACCAAGGCGTCGTGGGAGAGCATCAGGGCGATCAGCGGCACCAGGAAAATGGTCAGACTCGACAGACTGACCACGGTCACCGCCAGGGGATTGGCCCCCAGATTGCCGGTGGGGGCGCTTCCCAGAAAGGTCAGGGCAAAGGCCAGACCCGCCATCAGCAACGTGGCGCTGATCACCCAGCGGTTGCGCAACGCGTCCCGGGTCTCCTTGTCGGCGATGACCAGCAGGGGATTCATGGGGACTCCTCTTTTTTGTCGCCGGAACGCTCCCGGCCAAAATGGGCGTAGACATGATCCAAGGTGGGCAACAGGATCTCCACATCCTCGACTTCCAACCCTGCCGCCAGCAAACGGCGCAACAGGGACATCTTTTCATCCACCGGGATGGTCAGTTCCACTTCCGTAGCGGTGAGGCTTTGGGCGGTGACACCGCTCATGGCCCGGATCACCCCGTCCGGGTCCGGCGTCTTGACCTTGAAACGGGCCGGCAAGGCCGCCTGACGGCGCAATTCATCCAAGGTGCCCAAAGCCCTCACCCGGCCATGTTCCAGAATCATGGCCAGATCGGTGCGGGCTTCGAGTTCGGTCAGCACGTGGGAAGAGAGCAGTATGGTGACCCCCTCGGCGCGCAACTCCTGGATCACCCGGTAGAATTCTTGGCGCAACATGGGATCCAGACCCGTGGTGGGTTCGTCGAGCATCAGCAGTTTCGGGCGACCCAGCAGGGCCTGGGCCAGTCCGAGACGTTGACGCATCCCCTTGGAATAGCCCTTGACCCGTCTGCCTGCCGCCTCCGCCAGTCCCACCCGTTCCAGAAGGGCGGCCCGGCGGGCCGGATCCTCTCCTTTGAGCCGGGCGTAGTGGCGCAGGGTCTCTTCTCCGGTCAATTCGTCGTGAAAGGTGACGTTTTCCGGCAAGAAACCGATCTGACGGCGAAACGCCGGGGCCACCCGCGCCGGATCCTCTCCCAGTACCGTGATGCGTCCCGAGGTGGGACGGGTCAGACCCAGCAGCAGTTTCATCAAGGTGGTCTTGCCCGCCCCGTTGTGACCCAGCAGGGCCATGCACACCCCAGGCGGCACGGTAAACGATACTCCGTCCAGGGCGTGATGTCGGGCATAGGCCTTGACCACCTCCTCGACCACCAGCGCGGTTGGATTCATGGGTTCCTCTGGGGCGTTTCAAGGTCCGGGGGGAGGGTCACAGGGTCTGGGGGCGGGGCGATCAGGGGCCAACTGTCCACCACCCCGCCCGGATTGAGGGTTGGAAACCGTCCCTGGGCCAGCCTGAGAGTCTCCATCACCGGACTGGCCAGCAGCAACTTGGCCAGGGGATAGTTCCACACCACCCGATCCATCAAGGTGTTGGGACGGTAGGCCACATCCGCGATGCCGTCGCCGTTCAAGTCGAAGGCGGGATTGTCGCTCCAGTAGTTGCCCCGTTGATCCTTGGACCATTCGTAGTGGACCATGCCCGAATATTTCACCTGGGTGTGGTTGTTGACGAAGGCGTTGTCGTGGATGATGTTTTTTTCCGAGCCGCCGGTGAAGTGGATGCCGATGTCGCACCCTTCAAAGCGGTTGTGGTGCATGGTATTGAAAGACGACGTATAAATAAAAGAACATTTCTCCTTCGTGCCCCGCACCAGATTGTGATCCAGCACCGAGTGGTGGGAGGAGTGGAACATCAGGCCGTGATCCCGGTCGTTGAGGGAGATGTTGCGCTGGATCTTGAGGTGTTCGGAGTACATCAAGGCATAGCCCACCCCGTTGCCGATGGAAATGTTGTCGGTCACCTCGTTGTGGTTGGCGAACATGTAGTGGACCGCGAAGCGCAGTCGGGTGAAGCGGTTGCCCCGGATGATGTTGCCGTGGGCGGTATGGATATAGAGGCCATCCCGGCCCCCTTCGACCCGGTTGCCCTCGAAGAGCGAGCCGCTGGAGTTCCAGATGTTGATGCCGTTGCCCCGGTCGTTGATCCACAGGTCATCCCGGTTGGCGATGCGGTTGTGGCGCACCACCACCTTTTGCGCCCCCTGGATGGCCACCCCGTAGAGGTTGCCGAGGATGCGGTTGTCCTCGATCACCGCCCGGTCTCCCCCCTTGACCACCAGAACGCCTCCGTCCAGGTCGGTATCCACAGTGCCCGAGCCGGTCAGGGTCAGGCCGCGCACCATCACGTCGGGCGCGTTGATGGTCAAAGCGCTCCCTTTGCCTCCGCCATCCACCACGGCTTTTCCCTCCCCCCCCTCCAGCACCAGGGGACGGTCCACCGTGGCCGGACCATAGGAGCCGGGTTGCAACCGCAGGGTGTCGCCGGGAGTGGCGGCGGCGATGGCCTGACGCAACGCCTCCGGACCCGGTTCCACCACCACGTCCGCCGCAAGGCCGACGACAGGATGCAAAAGGCCGACGGCCAGGAAAATCCCGACCGTCGGCGCGCTCATCTCCCGTTTCAATAAGAAAGACATGGGGAGAGTCGGAACGGTCAGCCCTCCACCAGCATGCGACCTTGCATTTCCATGTGCAGGGCGTGGCAGAACCATTGGCAGTAGTAATACCACACGCCGACCCGGTCCGCCTTGAAGGTCACGGAGGCACTCGCCTGGGGACCGACCTCCATGCAGACGTTGTGACCGATCACGGTGATGCCATGGGTCAGATCCACCACCTCGTCCACATTGGAGACGATCAGGGTCACCTCATCGCCTTTCTTCACGGAGAATTCGGTCAGGCTGAAGGTCGGGGCGTGGCTGATGATGTAAACCCGTACCTTGTTGGTCTCTCCTTCGCGGACCACCTTGCTGTCCTTGCCCAACTCGATGCCATCCTTTTTGGCCTGGGCGTGCAGATCGGCGAACATGGGGTCTTTCGGGTTGTAGACTTCCACCGGATTGACCTTGGACTTGTGTACGATGATGGCGTCGTGGGGTTCGGCGAAGGTGGGGCCGTCGTGGACCAGTTTCATCTCGTCGCCGGAGATGTCGATCAATTGATCGTTTTCCGGCTTCAGGGGGCCGACGTTGAGGAAGCGGTCCTTGGAGAATTTGCACAGGGCCACCAGCCATTTGCCATCCGCTTCCTTGGTTTCGGCCATGGAGGCGTTGGTGTGGCCCACCTGATAGTGGACATCCAGCTTCTGGCGCACCGGATTGACCTTGGTATCGCCCTTGTATTGCTTGATGGCGTCTTCGATGTTCCACTTGACGATCTGGCTGTCCAGGAAGACCGAGGTGTAGGCGTTGCCCCGACCGTCGAAGGTGGTGTGCAGCGGTCCCAGACCCAGTTCCGGATTGGCGACGATGCACTCTTTTTCAGTGATCTTGCCGGCGAACAGGTCATCGAGCCTGGCCCACTCCACCACCGTGACCGTGGGGGAGAGCTTGCCATTGAGAATGATGTACTTGCCATCCGGGGTGGCGTTGCAGCCGTGGGGGCTGTTGGCTACCGGAATGTAGCGGGTGAAGGCGGATTTGGCGTCCTTGCGGCCATCCACCACCGGCACGCCGTTGATCACGGTGGCCTTGCCCGCCTTTACCGCCTCTTCGATGGCCTTGATGTTGAAAAATACCGCGTGATCCGCCGGAGAGGCGGTCATTTCGGCGGTGGTGAACCCTTCTTCCGAGTTGTAGCAGGTGGAGGCGACATATTTGCCCTGGTAGTCGGAGTCGTTGTTGTCCAGGTTGCCGCTCACCATCACCTGCCAAGCCACTTTCATGGTGTCGGCGTCCACGGCGGAGAAGATCCCGACATATTTCTTGGGATCTTTCATGGTGGTGGCGTCGTTGGGCAGGGGAATGCGCATTTCGCTGTTGCAAAAGACATAACCGGTCTTGGGATAACGTTGCAGACGCAGACCGTGGATGGCGTGGGCGTTGGGGATTTCCAACACCTTGTCGGTCTTCATGATGTCGCAACGGATGCGGGCGATGCGGGTGTTGGCCTTGTCGTTGATGAACAGATAACGCCCGTCGTAGGTGCCGTCGGTGTAGGACATGCGGGGATGATGGGTGTCTCCGTGGTCATAGGTGACCCTGCCCTGTTTTTGTAGGTACTCTTTGGTTTCCGGGGTGAGACCTTCCGAGAGGATTTTTTTGCTTTCGTTGGTCAGTCCCCAACCCGTGGCGCTCTCCCGGTTGAAAACCGGAATGCGCATCAGTTCGCGCATCGACGGCAGACCCAGAACCCGCACCTCGCCGGAGTGACCACCGCTCCAGAAACCATAATATTCATCCAGTTGACCCGGGGGAATGTCGGCTTTGGCCGCCGCGCTGGCGGTCGCGGGCAGGGTTGCGGCGGCGGCAGCCGCCAGGGCGCCTCCCCCCACCATGCCGGTTCGGCACGCCATGCCGGTCAAACTTCCGACCGTGGCCACCTTGATACCGGTTCCCAACAGATCACGTCGGGTCACTCCCTGCTTTTCGTTTTCCGCCATCGTTTTTCTCCCTTCTTAAAGGTCAATTAAAAATTGGGAACCGCGTTGTGTGATTTCACACAGTGGTAAGATAGCACCCTTGTCTGAAAAGAGGGCAATAAAATTCACCTGGAATTGATTTTGGTCAATTCCAGGTAAAATATTATTGTTCAGACAAAGCTTTCGGTCTCTTTGGCCGCGGCGGACTCCCGGCGTTCCCGACGGGTGCGGCGCATGATCAGAGTGGGACAGACTGCTTCGTTGACGTAATTCAGTTGGCAGTGCAGGCAATAGATGCATTCGTTGGGGTGGATTTCGCCATTGGGCTGGATCGCCTGGACCAGACATTCGTTGCCGCAGTTGGAGCACAGCTCTCCGCACTGCCGGCGTCTTTTGAGCCAAGCGAAGATGCGCATCCGGCCGGGAATGGCGATGGCCGCCCCCAGGGGACAGAGATAACGGCAGAAAAACCGTTCCACGAACAGTCCGGCCACCAGCAAGCCCACGGCCCACAGCACGTAAGGCCACTCCCGGTCCATGCGCAGCAGCACCACGGTCTTGAAGGGTTCGATTTCCGCCAGTCTTTCGGCGGTGGCCATGGAGGTGAGGGAAATGGCCAGCAGTCCCAAGAACAGCACATACTTGATGGCCCACAACCGTTCATGCCAGGCGAACGGCAGGCGGAACTGGGGCACCCCGAGTTGACGGGCCACCCAGTTGAGCAGTTCGGTCAAGGCGCCGAACGGACAGAGCCAGCCGCAAAAGGCTCCCCGTCCCCAAAAGAGCAGCGACAGGGCCGTGGCGCACCACAGCACGAAGATCAACGGTTCGATGAGGAAGAACTCCCAGCGGAAATGGCCCATCAGGGCGTGCAGGAAGGTCAACACGTTGACCACTGACAACTGGGCCTGGGCGTATCCCCCGATCCAGATCACCGAAAACAGCAAAAATCCCCGTCGCAGCCAGGAGACCAGCCGCGGATGGGTGACCAGCAGCTCCTGAAAGAAAAAGATCAGGGTCAGGATGACCAGAGAGACCGACAGCACCACCACATCCCCCATGCGATCCTGCCAGATCCGTTGCCACAGGGGAGGGGTGTCGTCGTCGGTGGCGGACTCCGGAGTCTGGGTGGTCGCCGCCGCCGACGGTGCCGGTGCCACGGGGGTCGGATGCTGCACGAAGCGTTCCGGCAGGGTGTAGGTGATGGAAAAACTGGTGAAGGTTTTTTCGATGGGTCCGGTGGGGCGGTGGGCCAGCAGTTCCAGAGACCAGGGACGGGTGGGATCGAAGGCGACCCCTTCCGGCATCTTGAACAGCCCCACCTCCGCGAATTCCGGCATGCCCGGAGCCAGATCCCGCATGCGCCGGTACTGGTAGTCGTGGAGCAAAATGCTGTTGCCATCCTGGTTGATCTTGAAGCGGTCGAAGATCCCACCCCGCACGAATCCTGATCCCCGGAACGAATACGAGCCGTTGGCCATGATCAGCAACGCCTGCTGACCCGGGGCGAGCCACTCCCGCAGATTGGCGAACTCCGCTTCTCCCAGGAGGTTTTTGCCGATATCCGCAGGGGTCGCCAGGGCCACATGCAGATCGATGAACAATTCGGCTGGTGGCATGATCTTGATGTAAGGCTCGCCGCTACCGGCGCCGATTTTGAGAAAGGCCGCGTCCACCTCGCCGTGGTTCAAGGTCATGCGGCGGATCGCCCCTTCCCCCAGGAGGGTGTTCCACTCCGTGGCCTTGAAGGGGGGATCAAGCAGCGTGGCCCGGACTATTGGCGCCTCGGCCTTGCCTCCCCGGGCGATGGCCCGGGCGGCCCGATGGATGCCGTCGTTGATGACGATGGCGGTGACCGTGGCCCCGCTGATGGCGTCGATGGCCTGTTTGGTTCCGGATTCCGCCTCCTTGAGGAGGTTGCGTCCCACGTAGCGGGTCACGAAGTCGAACAGTTTGTGTTCCGGAATGCCCACGAGCAGAATCGGTTCGGCGTGTTTGACCACCTTGCCCCCGGTGATCACGCCGTTTAAGTCGATCCCCCCCAGGATCTCGATGGGTTTGCCCGAATAGCCGATGTCGCTAGTGCGGAAAAGGTGTCCCACCGGTTGGTTGTTCTTGTAGGCCATGCCGATGGCCGGTGAGCCTTTCGGTTCGTCGAACCGGTCCGCGTCGGGAAACACCTCCCCCGGTTGCACCACCACATCGTAGGCACCGAACTCACGGGCCTGGAGCATGACCGGTTGTCCAAGCATCAGGATCCACCCCAGCGCCACCATCCAGCCGGACCATCTTCTGGGCCGGTTGCGCGGTTGGATTGATCGGTTCTGGCTCATGTCGGGGGACTCCGTGTTGTGGGTAGAGTTGGAAAGAAGAATCGTGTTACGGTTAAGGGATTCCTTTTCATTCTCGACTCATGAATGGTTCCCGAGTCAAGGCCCGCTGTGGGTGCATTTTTTTAATTTACACAGAAAACGGGATTGGTTAAATTGCCCAGAAGGCGGGTTGGTTGGTGGTGTCATGGGGAGAATGACCGATGCCCGCTTCCTTGGCGCGTGGCCAGGGAACGTCTCGTACTTGAAAACCATGAGGAGGAAAGGCAAATGAATAAAGGTCTGCGTGTTTTGGCTCTGGCGACTCTGCTGGGTGGCGCCGCCATGTTCTCCGCTGCTGATGCTTCGGCCTGGTGGGGCGGTCCCGGTTGGGGCAACAACGGTTGGAACAACAACAACTGGAACAACAACAACTGGAACGACTGGAACAATAACTGGGGCAACAATTGGCTTGGCAACGGCAATGGCAACGGCCGCGCCAATGGCAATTTCGGCTTCAACATGGGTGGTGACGTGGCCGGTTCCGGTAACGGCTATGGCAACAATAATTGGAACAATAACTGGAACAATACCAACGGCTGGAACAACGGCTGGAACAATGGCTGGAACAACGGCTGGTATCCCGGATACGGCTATGGCCCGGGTTGGGGTTATCCCGGATATGGTCCGGCCTGGGGTGGTGCGCCGGGTTGGGGTTACGCTCCCGCCGCTCCGGCTCCGGAAGCCAAAGCCGAAAAGGCCGACGAGAAGAAATAATCCGTCGCCAAAAGGGATGGAGCAGCGCCTCCATCCCTTTTGGACCTTTGTGTGCGGGTGAAATCGGGATGAGGTCTGCGAAGTTTGTTTCGGACCGGTATTTATTTCTTTTGTTTTATGATTTATATATTTTTCTGATCTCCTGTTTTTGGAGACTTCAAGCCGTCCCCGCCTTTTCGGCTCCCTTTTGTTTTCCCGCTTGACTGGCTTTCCACGGCGTTGAGGCGCTTTTCATCCCTTCTGGCGGCGGTTTGGGACGTATGAGTCACAAGGCGCGACCAGGGCTTTAATCTTTGGAGAAATATCAAGATGAGATCGGCGCGATGGCTTTTGAAGCAGGCGAGCCACGGGACGTGATCCTGTATTTGTGCGAAAAGCCCTCCCAGGCCCGGGACATCGCCCGCATGCTGGGTGCCAACGGCAAGCGGGATGGTTATCTGGAAGGGGGCGGCATCCAGGTGACTTGGTGTCTGGGCCATCTGCTGGAGATGATCCCCCCGGACGGATACGGCCCGGTCTGGAAGGCGTGGCGGTTGGAGACCTTGCCGATTCTGCCCGACGGTTGGCGGGTGGAGGTGCGGGACAAGGTGGGCAAGCAGTTTCGGGTGATTCAGGGATTGTTGAAAAAATGCGCGGAAGTGGTGATCGCCACCGACGCGGACCGGGAAGGGGAGACCATCGGACGGGAGGTGCTGGACCATTGCGGTTATCGGGGTCCGGTCTCCCGGTTGTGGCTGTCGGCTTTGGATGACGAGAGCATTCGCAAGGCGTTGGGCGCCCGTCTGCCCGGGGCCAAAACCGAGCCGTTGTACCGGGCCGGCCTGGGACGGGCCCGGGCGGACTGGCTGGTGGGGATGAATTTGACCCGGGCCTATACCATTTTGGGGCGACGGGGAGGCTACGAGGGGGTGTTGACCGTGGGTCGGGTGCAGACCCCCACCTTGAAACTGGTGGTGGATCGGGACCGGTTGATCGAACATTTCAAGCCGACGGATTTTTTTGAGGTCTGGATCGATTGCGCGGCTCCGGCGGGGCGGTTCCGGGCCAAGTGGGTGGTGCCGGAAGCGTGGGCCGACGAGGAGGGGCGTTGTCTGGAACGTGCCCGGGCCGAAGCGGTGGCCCAGGGGGTGGCCGGGGGGTCGGGCCGGATCGTCAAGGCCGAAACCAAACGGATGCGGGAGGCGCCCCCTTTGCCTTTGGATCTGTCCACCTTGCAGCAGGAGTCCTCCCGCCGTTGGGGCATGGGGGCGGCGCGTACCCTGGAAGTGGCCCAGGCGTTGTACGAAACCCACAAGGCCATCACCTACCCCCGCACCGATTGTCGGTATCTGCCGGAAAATCAGTTGTCCGAAGTCGGGGCCGTTTTTCAATCCATGGTCCGTTCCGACGCTTCCATGGCGACGCTGGTGGGTCAGGCGGATGGGACGTTGCGTTCCAAGGCGTGGGACGACGGCAAGATCACCGCCCATCATGCCATGATTCCTACCAAGGCGGGGACCGGAGTGGGGGGCATGTCCTTGGAGGAGTCCCGGCTTTATGATCTGGTGCGGCGTCACTATCTGGCGCAATTTTTTCCGGTGTACCAGTTTGATCGGACCGTGGTGGAGGTGGAGGCGGCAGGCGCGTTGTTTCGGGCGTCGGGCAATGTGGAGATCGCGCCGGGCTGGAAGGTGGTGCTGCGTCGGGAGGCCAAACCCGGTGAAGCCGAAGAGGAGCGTCTGCCCCAGGGATTGAAAAAAGGGGAGTCGGTCTTGGTGGAAGGGGGGCGGGTGGAGGAGAAACGCACCAAACCGCCCAACCGTCACACGGAAGGGACTTTGATTCAGGCCATGAAAAACGTGGGCCGCATGGTGGAGGATCCCCGTTTCAAGCAGACCCTGCGGGAGACCTCCGGAATCGGCACCGAGGCCACCCGGGCTGCGATCATCGAGAATCTGTTGCAACGCATGCTGTTGCGCAAGGAGGGCAAGAACCTGATCAGCGCCCCGGTGGCCCGGGTGCTGGTGGACGTGTTGCCCCGCAGCGTGACCAATCCCGCCACCACCGCCATTTGGGAGCAGGCTTTGGAGGAGATCGCCCAGAACATCCGCACCCTGGAAGAGTTTGAAAGCAAGGCGGTGATCTGGGTGAGTCGTCTGATCGAGGCGGTCAAAAGCGAAGGGGAGCGTCATCTCAACCGGTTCGCCGAACTGGTCCCTGCTGCGGTATCCGCCTCATCCCCTGCCGCCCCTTCCGGTTCCCCCGCCGCCGGGAACCCTTGTCCCGCCTGTCGCAAGGGACGGGTGACGACCCGTACCACCAAGGAGGGGCGCTCTTTTTTGGGGTGTGACCGTTTTCCCAGGTGTCGGTTTGTCGGGTCGGCGTGACGGGGGGCGGCGGACAGGGCTGGAGGGGGTTGGTTGTGGCGAAGGGGGGGGCGTTGAGGGATGGATAAGACTTTTTTAAAAGTGGAATAATTTTTGCTCACTTGTGTCTGGGCGGACCGTTTCTTTAATCCGAATAACTACACGCGAATAATGTTCAAATGGCTCCATGCAAAATTTGTTTGTGGGCAGCACCCATTATTTGGTAAGGTCTCGGGAATAAACGGCCGATAGCGAGCAGAATCTAATTGCGTTTTGTCAGGTCAGGGGATGAGCAAGATGATCAAACAGAGCTGGGAGTGTGCTTGGCGAACTGGAATGGCCGCATCCATGGCATTGACCTTGGGGGCTTTTGAAGCGGTCGCGGCTCCCCTGGACTCCGGGGCGTTGATGGATACGCTGCAAAAACCGGTGGAGGCGGCTCCCAAAGCCCCACCAGCCATCAATCTGGCACCGGAAAACGACAAAAAAGCGCCGAAACGCGATCAGGGTGTCAAAGTTCGGGTGGCCTCTTACAAAGTCAGCGGCAACGCGTCGATCCCCCAGGAGCAGCTTCTGCCCCTCCTCGACCCCTTCAAGGGGCGGGAGATGACCTTCGACGATCTCAATACCGCCGCCCTCCGGATTACCGATTATTATCGGGAATTGGGTTATTTCCTGGCCACGGCCTATCTGCCTCCCCAGGAACTCACCCCCAACGCCAAAGGCGAAGTCACCATCCAGATCGTGGTGGTGGAAGGTCGTCTGGATCAGGTCCATGTCAATGGCAACGACCGGCTGTCCGCAGAGCGGGCCCGGGCCTATGTGGAAGCCAACGTGAACCGGAATGCGGCCATGCAGGCCAAAGGACTCGAAAGAGGACTGCTGCTGCTGGATGACCTGCCGGGTGTGACGGTCCAATCCACCCTGAAACCGGGCAAAACCCCCGGCACTTCGGATCTCGATGTGGTGCTGGGCACCGAACCCCTCTTTACCGGCAGCATCGACCTGAGCAATCATGGCTCCCAGTATACCGGTGATTTTCGTGGCGGCTTCAGCCTCAACGTTAACAGCCCGTTGCGGATCGGGGATCAACTCACCCTGCGCACCCTGGTTTCCGAAGACGACATGTGGTTCGGTCGGGTCAGCTACACGGTGCCGGTCAATACCATGGGTACCCGGGTCGGCGCCCACTACTCCCAACTCGATTATGACTTGAACGGCACCCTTTCGGCCATCGGCGGCGACGGCAAAAGCTATGGTCTGTTCGCCTCCCACCCCTTTGTCCGTTCCCGGATCTACAACCTGTATGGACAACTGGCCTGGGATCACAAAGAGTCGGAACAGAAAGTGGCCGGGATTCGCTCCAACCAGTACGAGCCGGATGTCTTCACCGCCGCGGTCACCGGAGATGTCCGGGATGGCTGGAACGGAGGAGGTCTCACCGCCTATGAGTTCGCCATCCACCACATCAACAACGACAGCTTCCCGGCGGGTTATGTGGGGGCGGGCTCCGACCAGACGTTCAATTTCCTGCTTTCCCGTCTGCAACGTCTGCCGGGTGATTTCAGCCTTTTTGTCGCCACTTCGGGACAACTCAGCGGCGATGACCTGATCTCTTCCGAGCAGTTCCGTCTGGGTGGCCCCAACGGAGTGCGCGCCTATCCCCAGGGAGAAGGTTCCGGAGACAGTGGCGCCTTGTTGAATGTGGATCTGCGTTATGACCTGGATTGGCTCGGCGAGCGTCTGGGTCGTTCCGATCTTCAGGCGGTGCTTTTCGGCGATGTGGGCACGGTCCATCTGAATACCCCGGTGGCAGGGGTGGATACCAACCGTACCCTCTCCGGCGTGGGCGTGGGGTTGAATCTCTTCAACGCCGCCAACCAGTTCTCCGTGAAGTGGAGCGCCGCTTTGCAACTGGATCCCGAAACCATCACCTCCGAATCCCGTCAGGGAGATGGCCGTACCTGGATCCAGGCGGTCAAGTGGTTTTGATGGCTTTGTAACAATGCTTGAAAAAAACACTGCATAAAAAATATGTCAGGGGTTTCTTGTTAAGATTACCGAACCGACTTGAGGGTGATTCCATGAGCATGATTCGATTCGCGGCACTGTTCTCCTCCTTGACTGGATCGGCGGAAGCCGAATGTTCCGTGCCCAATCGTCACTCCCGGCGCAAACGCGCCTCCATGGAATCCCGTTCCGGGCGCGGACCCGGCGCCTTGGCCCTGATGGCCGGAGCGCTGGGTGTGGGCATCGGCAATCAGGCCATGGCCCTTCCCCAGGATGGGGCCGTCGCCGCCGGGTCCGGAACCATCGCCCAACCGGATGCCAATACCCTCAAGGTCGATCAGGCCAGCAACCAGTTGGTGGTGGATTGGCGCTCCTTCAACATCGGCAGCAACGAAGCCGTCGTCTTCCAACAACCTTCCGCCAGCTCCGTGGCCTTGAACCGGGTGGTGGGACAGGATCCTTCCACCATCCTGGGCCGCCTGAGCGCCAATGGTCAGATCTTCCTGGTCAACCCCCACGGCATCCTCTTCGGAGGCACGGCGCAGGTGGATCTGGGTGGACTGGTCGCCAGTACCCTCAACATCGCCAACGATGACTTTCTCGCCGGGCGTTATGTCTTCAAAAACGACGGCAATGCCGGCACGGTCCAGAACCAGGGCCGCATCAACGCCAATGCCCCCAAAGGGGGCTTTGTCGCTTTGGTCGGTCCCCAGGCCCTCAACGATGGCGTCATCACCGCCAAAATGGGTACCGTGGGATTGGCCGCCGGGGATCAGGTGAAAATGGATTTCGCCGGGGATGGGCTGCTCTCCTTCTCGGTGGACAAGGCTTCCGTGAAAGCGTTGGCCCAGAACAAAGGGGTGATCCAGACCGAAGGCGGTCGGGTCGCCATGGTGGCTGCGTCGGCTTCGGATCTGATCCGTACCGTGGTCAACAACGAAGGCGTGGTGGAAGCCAAGGGACTGGTTCAACAAGGTGGCAAGATTATGCTGTCGGGCACGGGGGGGGATGTGGCCAACAGCGGCGCCCTCGACGTTTCCGGAGCCCAGGAGGGCGCTGCCGCCGGTGCCGTGGAGGTCCGCTCCACCCATGACATCCACCTGACCGATACCGCCACGATCCGCGCCGATGCCAAGGGCACCCGCGACGATGCCGGTGAGGTGGTTGTGGTGGCCAAAGGCAAGACCACTTTCGCCAAGGATGCCCGCGTCACCGCCCGTGGCGGTTCCGTCTCCGGCAAGGGCGGCAATGCGGAGTTGAGCGGCAAGAACGTGGATATCCAGGGTCGGGTGGATCTGACCGGTGGCGGTGGATGGGGTACCTTGTTGCTGGATCCCACCAATCTGTTCATCACCGATGGCACCAGCGCCGGATCCTATACCGCCTCTTCTTCCGGAACCGACACCATCACCGCTGGAACCATCACCGCCCTTACCACTTCCACCAATCTGACCCTGGAAGCCACCGACAACATCAACTCCTCGGCCACCTCCATTACCGGTGGCGGCGGTAATTTGACCCTTTCGCTGGTTTCGGGGGGCAGTCCCAACGCCATCAACTTGGCTTCCACGCCTCTGGCCATGGCCGGTGGCACCCTGACCCTGAACACCATCGGAGCCGGCAAGGTCAATCTCGGCACCGTCACCAACGCCGGCACCGTGACCGTCAACGGCACCACGGGTCAGGTGGACATCCGGGCCATCACCACGGCCAGCAATGCCGGGGTCACCATCACCAGCACCGGCGGCAATATCAACCTGCTCAACGATATCAACGCCGGTACCGGCACCATCACCGTCACCGGCACCGGTGCCAACGTGGGACTGTCGGCCAACCAGACCCTGACCGGTGGCGCGATCAATCTCACCACCACCGGCTCGACCTCATTGACCGTTTCCGGCAATATCACCGCGACCGGTACCGTGACCTTGTCGAGTCCGTCCGTCTCCGTGGGTGGAACCCTCAGCGCCTCGGGGCAGACCGTCACCGCCAGCAGCCTGACCACCAGCTTTGGTGTCAGTGGCTCCATCGCCGCGGCCACGGTCAACATCACGCCCACCGACGCCACCTCCGTGGCCTTGGGTGGCGCCACCTCCGGCACGCTGGCCATCGCCGATGCGGACCTGGATCGGATCACCGCTTCCACCGCCATCAATGTGGGTTCCAGCACCCATACCGGTGGCATCAACATCGGGACTCTCTCCCCCACCTCGATTCTGAATGTCACCACCACCGGTGCCATCGCCCAGGCGGGTGGCACGGGTATCACGGTGGCTTCCAAGAATGTCAACCTGACGGCCGGCAGCAGTGGCCTCGGTGTTTCGGGCACTCCGGTGCTGTTCAATGTCACCGGTACGGCCAAACTTTCCGCCACCACCAATAATGGCAATGTCTATCTGGAAGCCAACTCTGGCAATCTGACCACCTCCAGCGGACTGGCCGTGGATACGGGAACCGGCAACAAGACCGTCAGCATCGTGGCCAGCAGTGGCAATATCACCCTGGACTCTTTGACCGGTTACACCGTGGGTGACGACAACCTGACCTTCTCCGCCACCAAGAGCGCCGGAGCCACGTTGGATGTCACCGGTTCCATCACCACCACCGGCAGCGTGGCCCTCAACTCCACGGGCAACATGAGTGTCGTCGGTGTGAGTGGCGCCACTGGGGTCGCCATCACCCTGGATAACGCCAACAGCGTCTTCACCCATAGTTCCGGCACCATCCAGTCCACCAACAGCGCCATCACCGTCACCGCCGATCAGATGACTCTGGGGGCTTCCATCAATGCCGGAACCAGCTCCGTCACTCTGGCCCCCAAGGCCGCGGCCCAGGTGATCAATGTCGGTTCCTCGGCGGCGGATGCTTCTGGCACCCTGGGACTCACCGATACCGAACTCGCGTTCGTCACGGCGGGCACCATGGTGGTGGGCAACACCTCCAATACCGGCGGTATCGCTGTGGTGGGCGCGGTCGCCAACGCCAATGCCGCCAATCATACCTTCACCACCGGCGGCGCCATCAGTGGCACGGCGGGCACCATCACCACCACCGGCACCCTGGCCCTGAATGCCATCACCGGTATCGGAACCGCGGGCGCCATCTTGACTGCCGCCCCCACCATCACCTTTGCCAATACCGGCACCGGTGTGGCCAACAATGTCCAGATCTCCAATACCAGCGCCAGCGGCACGGCCATCAGTGGCAGCAATGGCGCCACTTCCGGCAACGTCACCCTGACCGCATCCAATGGTCTGGCCCTGGGCGCCATCACGGTGCCCGGCGCCTTCGCCGCTACCGCCACCGCCGGCAACATCACCAATACCGGTGCCTTGACCATTACCGGCAACTCCACCTTGACCGCTGCCACTGGCGCTTCGATTTCGGTCAACAATGCCGCCAACAACTTCACCGGTACCGTGACCTTTGCCAGCGCCGGCACCCTGGCGGATGTCACGCTGGTGGATACCACCGCCTTCGACATCGCCGCCTTGACCTTGACCGGAAACCTGTCGGTCACCGCGGGCGGAGCGATCACCACCTCCGGCGCCCTGGTCATCCCCGGCACCACCACTTTGTCGGCTGCCGGTTATGATGTGACCGCCAGCAACGCGGCCAACAATTTCACCGGCGCGGTTTCTGTGACCGGTGCCAACGTCACCCTGGTGGATCTCAACGCCATGGTGTTGGGTGCCTCCACCGTCACCGGGACTTTGGGTGTCACCACCACCGGCGCCCTCACCCAGTCCGGTGCGTTGAGTGTGAGTGGCGTGGCGACCCTGGCGGCGGGAGCGGCCAATGACATTACCTTGTCCACCGCCACCAACGACTTTGCCACGGTGGCCATCACCACGGGTAACAATGTCACCCTGGCGGATGCCAATGCCTTGATTCTGGGGGCCTCGACGGTTTCCGGCACCTTGGGAGTCACCACCTCTGGAGCCATCACCCAGTCCGGGGCCTTGAGTGTGGCCGGTGTGGCGACTTTGGCAGCAGGATCTGCCAACAACATCACCTTGAGTACCGCCACCAACGACTTTGCCACGGTGGCCATCACCACGGGTAACAATGTCACCTTGG
>JADGAZ010000026.1:0-31651 GCA_015231755.1 Magnetococcales bacterium
CGTAATTTCACTTCATCAACCGGCATCAGACTGAAACGGTTTTATCAACGGGCTGTTAAGGAAGGGCGGAGCAGGCGAAGTGGGGGCAAATCACCCCGGTCACGGGCATGACCGGGGTGTGGGGTGTGTCGGTTTGAACCCGGGCCTGACAGGATTTCAGGACCGGGGGTGGTGGTTCATTCCTGCCAGACCGGATGGACCACGGCGGTGATCTGGAAATCCCGGCTTTCTTGTCCGAATTTCCCGGGAGATCCGGAATGGTGATCACGGACCTTGTAGTTTTCGCGACCGTCGGAAAGAATATACCAGCTTTTCCGGGTTCTGGCAGCGTTTTCCCGTGCCGCGACAACAGCTTCATTGTACGTCATGGCGGATCCTCGATAATTTAAAGCGTTCATTTTTTATTCTTTTGTGTTACCGGTTTTTTATCGGGGGCGATTTCCCGTCTGGCCATGGTTTGGTTTTTGTGGCATGATGGCTGGCGGAATGGGGTTGTTTTCGATCCGGTCCCGAGTGGCGGTTGACGGGTGAGGTTTCCGGTTCCGCCCAGTGGGACTTAAGATAAGCAAGGATGCATTAACCTTTTTTTCCCTCAAGCCACGGGCATTCTGCCTGGAATGGCGAAGGAGTTCAAGGGAAAAATTGATTTTTTGTTACACATTGTTTTTATTTGATTTTTTGACTCTTTATACCTATGGATCATTCCGAGTGAAAGAGGTTGATCCGGAGTGTGTCGCTTCCGGATCCGATAGGTTTCAACCGGTTTTCGGGTATGCGACAGCAATCCTCTTTGGAGAAGAAACATGAACAGATTCGCGGGCAAGCGGGTGTTGGTGACGGGTGGTGCGGGTTTTCTGGGTTCTCATTTGTGCGAGCGTCTTTTGGCCGAAGGGGCGGATGTGCTGTGTGTGGATAATTTTTTTACTGGAAACAAAAGGAATATTTTAAGTCTTGTAGATAATCCGTTTTTTGAACTGTTGCGTCACGATGTCACCTTCCCTTTGTATGTGGAGGTGGATGAGATTTTCAATCTGGCTTGTCCGGCTTCTCCGGTTCACTATCAATTCGACCCGGTGCAGACCACCAAGACCAGCGTGCATGGCGCCATCAACATGCTGGGTCTGGCCAAGCGGGTGCGGGCGCGCATCATGCAGGCTTCCACCAGCGAGGTTTACGGGGATCCCAAGGTTCATCCCCAGACCGAGGACTATTGGGGCCATGTCAATCCCACCGGACCCCGTTCCTGTTATGACGAAGGCAAGCGGTGTGCCGAAACCCTCTTTTTCGACTACTACCGCCAGCACCGGTTGCGCATCAAGGTGGCGCGGATTTTTAACACCTATGGTCCCCGCATGCATCCCAACGATGGTCGGGTGGTTTCCAACTTCATCGTGCAGGCGTTGCGGGGTGATCCCATCACGGTGTATGGCGATGGTTCCCAGACCCGATCCTTCTGTTATGTCGATGATATGGTGGAAGGCTTTTTGCGGTTGATGTGTTCCGGGGATGATTTCATGGGTCCGGTCAATCTGGGCAATCCGGGTGAATTCACCATGTCGCAGTTGGCCAGCAAGGTGGTGGAGATGACCCATTCCAAATCCCGGTTGGTGTTCGCCCCCTTGCCGACGGATGATCCCAGGCAGCGTCGTCCGGATATCGGTCTGGCTGAGGAGAAGCTGGGTTGGAGCCCGACCGTGGCGCTGGATGAGGGATTGCGTCGCACCATCGACTATTTCGACGCCATTTTGTCCGACAACCATTGAAAAAAAAGAGGGGGTCTGGGGGATTCATCCCCCAGGCTTTTGATTCTTTGACTTTAAAAATTAAAAATCAATAAAATTTTTAATTTTTAAAGTCAAAGTCCTGGGAGAAGAATCTCCCAGACCCTCTCTTTTCTTTCAATAGTCAAATCTGTGTCATGCCCCGGGGGGGAGCCGGCTCGTTTTTCTTTTCCTGCAGGCGGGGCAGGCGCTCTTCCAACTTCTCGATCAGTCGTTGTGTCTCCTGGATCGCCTCTTCCGTCTTCTCTTTCAACGCCGGCAATTGATTCTCATAGGTCAGACGTCCCGCCTTGCCCAAAGAGCGCATGGCATCCATCACGTGATCTTTTGCCTGTTCCAAGGCCTCCTCCTGACCCTTCTCCTCCGGATCGCCGGCCAAAACCGGCACCGTCGCCAGAGTCAGAAACAAAGTCAACAGCGCCTTGCCCCAGAGGCAACGACTCGACCCGGGAGCCGCCACCGGAATCTCCTCCGGCTGGGGCTGCCAACCCAGACAACCGGTCTGGGTGCGCATCTGGGGATAGGCGAGTTGACCTTCCCGGTCCAGACGCCAGAAGGTCTCCTCATCCACCCAGACGGTTTCCAGGATCTCCCGGCTTTTGACCTGGGGGGTGCCGTTCCAGGCGTCGCACAGAAAGATGAAGCCGATGTTGGGGGACTCCACCAGCAGCAAGGGCACGGTCTCCAGATAGCGGCATTGCAACAGTTCCAGACCGATCTCCTCGGACACTTCCCGTTTCAACGCGCTCTCCAGTCCCTCTCCCTGATCCACGAAACCACCGGGAAAAGACCACTTGCCCGCACGATGATCCCGGTAGGCCAGTTTTGCCAACAGGATCCTTACCCGATCCTTGGCTTGGACAGGCCGATCCACGATCAACACGTGGGCCGACACCGTTACCTTGAAGCGGGATGCGGGAATGAAATCAGGTTCAGTGGATGTGGTCATCCGGGTTCACCACGCCAAAAGATGGAAGAGGCCGATGGGGTCACGCAAAGGGGTAACTCTCATCACTCGTTGGCATATTCACGCACGATTTTCCAGGTTTGGTTCTCCCGCTCCAAAGAGAGGGTCTTTTTGACCCGATCCCGATAGTTTTTGGCCGTGTAATTCTGCTGAAAGGTGGCCTGGGCGCGATTTTCGTTGAGCATGGTGATTTGCAGGTCGGAAACGTGGATGTTGATGGATCCCGCCTTGCCGATGACCTCGCGCCGGTTCTTTTCCCACGCTTCGCGGGTTTTCAGGTTTTTGGCGATGGGCTGGAAACGCGGCGAATAGATGTCGATGTACCGGTCGGTCTCCTTGGCCGACCAGGCGGCGGCCCAGTCCAGCACCACCTGTTTCACCTCGTTGGCACTGTTGGGATCCGGTTTTTTGGCCGGTTCTTCGGCTTTCTGGGGAGGGGCGGCAGCGGCGGATTCCGCAGCCGGGGATTCCGGCTTGGCGCCTTCGGCCACAGCGGAGGTGGCAGCGCCGCCAGTCGGGGCCGAATCAACGGATTTGGAGCCATCCCCGGATTTGGCCGGTTCGGATGCGGATTTGGAGGCCGCTCCGTTGTTCCCCTCGGGTTGGGTGGGCATGACGGGCTTGGGTGGGGCGTTGTCGCTTTTGGCGCCTTCCGCCTGGGCCAGGGTGGTGGCGTGGCCCGCGCCCTTGGCTGGAGCGCCCTGGGACTTGCCGGCGTTGGCGGATGGGGTGGCCTGACCCGGCTTGGCGGCGGTCGGAGCCTCGGCATGACCTTCGGAGAACAGGGTTTTGACCTTGTTCAATTTGCTGGCCAGCACCTGGTTGCCCTGATTGAGCTTCAAGGCCCGGGCGTAGGACTGGGAGGCCATCTTGGCGTGGATATCCCCGAGATTCTCATGGGCCGTGGCATAGTTGGGATGGGCCTTGACCGCCTGGGTCAACGCCTCCTGGGCCTTGTCGAAGTGGCCCTGTTCGGCGTACAGCACCGCCAGATTGTTGTAAGGCTCCGGCAGTTCCGGAAAGTCTTTGCTCAACTGCTGGAAAACCGTGATGGCCTGATCCCGCTGTTTGGTTTCGGTGAGAATCAACCCTTTGAGAAAGCGACCCTGGGCATCCTGGGGGTGTTCGTTCAGAAAGGTGTTCAGCCGTTTGAGGGCGGTGTCGAACTCCTTGCGGTCCGCCATGGCGTAGATGTCGTCAAGGGATTCTGCCGCCAGGAGAGGGGCGGGGAGCAGGAATGACCCCGACAGCAATCCAAAGGCGCATACGAGGAGATACAAACGGTTCATGAAAGCCACTCCGAAGGAGAATGCGTGAAAAAATTGACGGTCACAGGGCCTGTATTCGGGGCCTTGCCCGCTTCACGATCTGGGAATAGCGAGCATTGTGCCAAAAAATCGAGGGGCTTTAAAGAATGTTGGAATCCATCCGGCAAAAGCTCAAAAAAAAAGACACCTGAAGCGGTCCGCAAGGGTTGGCTTCAGGTGTCTTGAGAACCGCATCGAGGCCCAAGGATTTAGTTTTTGACCTGATCCCGTCTCATTTGCAGATAGGCGTCACGCAAGGCGATGTAGGGATCGATGGCGGCTTTTTTCAGATCCTCGTATTCGCCGATGCGCATGGAGGTGTGGTTGACCATCTTGCCCCCGAAGATTTCCATGCGGGTCCAGGGATTGTCCGGATAGTAGGTCAAAGGATTGAGGGCGGTGTCGCCGGCCAGACCGAACGAGTCCCGCAACGTGGAAGGGCCAAGGATGGGCCATTGAATGTAGATGCTGTCATCCATGCCCAGGGCGCCGAGGGTCTGTCCGATATCCTCGTCGCTGCTTTTGAGGTTGAAATGGGTTTCGGCCACATCGAAAAAGCCCAGTCCGCCCAACACGGTATTGATGCCGAACCGGGAGAGTTCATGACCCGCCGCTTCCCATTTCCCCTGCAAGACCGCGCTGATGAAATGTTTGGGCATGGCCAAGTTGTGGAAGAAATTGCTCACCGCGATCCGGATCGGTTCGGGCAGGATGGCGGCGTAAATCATGGACACAGGCTTGAGCAGACCGTGATAGAACAGATCATTGAAGGCGAAAATGATCCGGTTCCAGGCTTCCAGGGGATCGGAGACGCTTTCCATTTCGAAGGATGCGTCGGCGCGGGTGGCCTGTTTGCTGACATTGCCATCCACTGCCGCGATCACTGTACCGCTGTCGTGTTGCGTCGCACCATCCGCGGCCAGCAGAACACCCGGCAGCCACAGGAACGCCCATACAACGATTGTCAGTATATATTTACGCATTTGTATCGATCCTTGCTCGGGTTGTTTTCTTTAATCGGTTTCCTTCCCTTGCCAATGCCCAAGATGATGGGCGATAATCGCCGGGTTTGCAACGAATTTGAAAAAATTTATGCATGGACATCACCTTTCCGCTTCATTCCATTTTGCGCCATCGCCCCTGGAAGACGAATTTTTATGGTTGATTTTGTGAGACATATCGGCTCATGGACCCTGGGTGTCATCCGGGAGATGGGACGTCTGTTCCTGTTTTTGTGGGAAGTGCTCCTTTCGATTCCCGCGCCGCCCTATCGCTGGACCAATTTTTTGAAGCAGGTTCATTTCATCGGCATCCGTTCCTTGTTCGTGATCGCCCTCACCGCGGTGTTCACGGGCATGGTGTTGGCTTTGCAGGGCTATTACACCCTTTCCCGGTTTGGTTCCGAGGGGTTGCTGGGTCCGGCGGTGGCTTTGTCCATCATTCGCGAACTCGGACCGGTGCTGTCGGGATTGATGGTCACCGGTCGGGCCGGTTCCGCCCTCACGGCGGAACTGGGCATCATGCGCATCCGTGAACAGATCGATGCCCTCGACGTGATGGGCATTCCGCCCCTCAAGTTTCTGGTCACCCCCCGGGTCGAGGCCGGCTTGCTGGTTGTGCCCCTGCTGACCGTTCTGTTCGACGTGATCGGCGTCTGGGGGGGATACCTGGTCGCGGTGCGACTGCTGGGCATGAGCGGCGGAACCTACTTCGGCGGGATCGAATCGGCGGTGGAGATGCACGACATCGTCACCGGACTGATCAAGTCCGTCTGTTTTGGCCTTATCGTCACATGGATCTGCACCTATAAGGGTTATTTCACCCGCCGGGGCGCCGAAGGGGTCAGTTACGCCACCACTTCGGCGGTGGTCATGAGTTCGGTGCTGATCTTGGTGTGTGACTACTTCATCACATCCATCATGCTGTAAGGAAAACCGTCGTGTCGCGACCTGGTTCATCGGATGAGCCTTCACGGTCGGCCAGGGCCGAGGGATCCCCCTTGTCCCTGGGTGATCAGTTGGTGGCCAATGGCTGCGTCACTCCCCGGCAGCTGGATCTGGCTTTGCAGCGTCAGCGCGCCGCCGCCGGCGGAAGGGCCAATGAATCCCATCTGGTGGGACGGACCCTGGTGGAGATGGGATGCATCACCCAGTCCGCCCTGCTGGACTGCCTGTTCCGTCAGTTCTCCCTGGAACGGGACGCCTACGCGGTGGATGAGACCATCAAACCCGTCATCCGTCTGGAACGGGTGGTCAAGATCCTGGACAACCGGCGGGTGCTCGACGCGGTGGAACTCGCCATTCCGGCCAACCGGGTCACCGCCATCATCGGCATGAGCGGCGGCGGCAAGAGTGTCATCCTGAAACACATGGTCGGGTTGATGAAACCCGATCAGGGAACCGTCTGGGTCGGCGATGAAGCCCTGGGAACCCTTTCCGGTCGGGAGTTGACCCGGGTGCGGGGACGGTTCAGCCTGTTGTTCCAGGGGGGAGCGTTGTTCGACTCCCTGAACGTTTTCGACAATGTGGCCTTCCCTTTGCGTGAGAAGAGCCGGCTTTCCGAAGTCGAGATCCGCACGCGGGTGATGCGTTGTCTGGAAGAGGTCAATCTCGTCGGCATGGAACGCAAATATCCCGACGAGTTGAGCGGTGGCATGATGAAACGGGCTGCCCTCGCCCGCGCCCTGGTGACGGATCCGGAGATTCTGTTGCTGGACGAACCGACCGCGGGTCTGGATCCCATCATCGAAAACGCCATCCATTACCTGATTTGCGACACCTTCATGCGGACCCGGTACACCATGGTGGTGATCAGTCACGCGGTGCCGGAGATTTTCAAATGGTGTCATCATGTGATCGTGTTGCACCGGGGCAAGGTGCTTTTTTCGGGTCCGTCCCGCGATGTGGTCACGTCCCGGGATCCTGTCATCCGACAGTTCATTCGTGGTGATCTTGACGGTCCCATTCAGGTGATTTAACGGTTCGCCCCAAGGAGATGTCGGTGAGAAGCGCCCGGTTGGAATTTGCGGTGGGTTTGTTCGTGTTGGCGGGATTGTTGGCTCTGGCCTGGTTGTCGGTGCGGCTGGCACGCATGGAACTGGTGGGGGGGGGACATTTGCCCCTTTATGCCCAGTTCACCTCCGTGGCCGGACTCAAAGTCGGGGCTTCGGTGGAAATCGCCGGGGTCGCGGTCGGACGGGTGGATCGCATCGAACTCAATACCGGGGATTACGAGGCCCGGGTGCGTCTGCTGGTGCGGCCCGAAGTGGCCATCCAGGAGGACGCCATCGCCTCGGTGCGTACCAAAGGATTGATCGGAGACCGTTACATCGTCATCTCTCCCGGAGCTTCCAACAAGCTTCTGGCCGCAGATGGGGTGATTCGTCAAACCGAACCGGCCATCAACTTCGAAGAGTTGATCAGTCAGTTCATCCATGGCAGTGTCAAATAATTTTTGCGTGAGGAGTGTCGAAGATGGTACGGCGTTTCATGGTCAACCGTCTGTTCTTCTGGGTTGTTGTCTTGGCGCCATTGTCGGTCTGGAGCGTGACAATTGCCCAGGAAGGAGGACGGATGGATAAATTGGCCGCGTCTGTGCAGCAGGCCATCTCCATTCTCAAGGATCCGGAACTGGCGGTTCCAGCCCGGCGGGAGGAGCGTCGCGAGATGTTGCGTCGGGTCATCTATCAGGAGTTCGATTTTTCCCGCATGTCCCAAAGCGCCGTGGGGCGGGCCTGGGGCAAGTTCACACCGGGTCAACAGCAGCGGTTTACCGATCTGTTTCGCAAACTGCTGGAAAATACCTACATGAATATGATCGAGCGTTATGACGGCGAACGGGTGGAGTTCCTCAAAGAGGTGCCCAAGAGCGATGATCTGGTGTTGGTGGACAGCCTCATCCACTCCAAGGGACAGCAGTACAAGCTGTCGTATTACATGCACAACACTGCCGGTCACTGGAAGGTGGATGATGTGGTGATCGAAGGGGTGAGCGTGGTGGCCAACTACCGTTCCCAGTTTCAGCAGGCCATTCGGACGGCGGATGACATCGAGCCGTTGTTGACCCGTCTGCAAGAAAAGATCGATCACCCCCAGCGGGGCAGTTGAGCGCCCACTATTGAAAAAAAAAGAGAGGGCCTGGGGGATTCTTCCCCCAGGACTTTGACTTTTTTGGTATTAAAACAATAAATTTAAATTTTTTGTTTTTGAAGTCAAAGGATGGAAAGTCAAAACCCTGGGGGAAGAATCCCCCAGACCCCTTCTTTATCTTTCAATGATCAAAGCCAAAAAAAAGCCCCCGTGAGGGGGCTTTTTGAGGTCTGGAATCTCCCGTGACTACTCGACCTTGATTTCGACCTTTTCCTTCCATTCCTGACCCTTGGTATCCTTCCAGGTCACGGTCACCGGGCCGGATTTGTCGGCCTTGACGTAAAACGAAAAGAAGGGATTCTTGGAAACCGCACCGCTCCAGGTGGCCTTGGCCACCGTGGCTCCGCCATACTCGGCGATCACGGATTCGATGTAATGAGCCGGGATGGGCTCGCCGGTTTCGGCATTCTTGCGCAACCCGCTCTCCATGGGATGCTTGATGAGAGTCTTGATGAGGGCCGGTTCACCCTTTTTGAGGGGTTTTTCCGGTCCGCGCACCTTGGGTTCTCCGATGTCCGCCATGTATCGTCTCCAAACGCTGAACGTGAGATGAATTCCGTACTCTTAACCGGCGCAACCGCCCTCGGCCACTTCGATCTTGAGGATCGAGCCGTACAGTTTGCCCTTGTTGGTCTTGGCAATGGCCCGGACCTGGGAAGCCTTGGCCATTTTGATGCGCATCTCCACCTCAGCCTTGCCGGAGGCGGCGGTGAACTCGAACATTCCCACCAACGGCTTGGGATTGTCATCCACATAGATGGCCAGATGGGAAATATAGTTATCGGCCTCCATGGGGTGATCCACGGAAATCGGCATCCGCACCAAAGCGCCGTTTTCGGCCTTGGGAGGGGTATCGATTTTCACCTTTTCCAGGGCCACGGTACCGGGTCCCAGATCCTTGGCGATGAGTTCATCGATGTTGACCGCCGCCGCGGGAGCCGCTGCCGGCGGAGTCGCCGCTGCGGGCGTCGCCGCCGCCGCCGGAGCATCCGCGGCATCGCCGACCGAAGGCATGCCCACCAGACCGGCGGTCACACACACCACACCCGTGGCCCCCATGGCCCCCAGAAATTTCCTGCGCGTCAAAGCGCTTTCGGACTGGATACTCATTGGTTCATACCTCCAGAATCGACTCTCGGTAAATGTTGAACATCTTTCTTCGACCGGTTATTTCGTTTCCTTGGCCGCCGCCGCCGCCTCGGGTTCCTCAGGCATCTTGTGGGCTACGCCGGTGTGACAATCCACGCAGGTCTTGTCCCCGCTCTCCATGGCCTTTTTGTGTTTCTTGGAGGCGGATTTATCCTGCTCGTCCAATTGCATGGCATCGTAGTTGTGACAGGCGCGACATTCTTTGGAATCCCGTCTTTTCAGGGTATTGATGACATTTTGCGCCAGATGCCACCGGGCTTTTTCAAACGCGGCCTTGTCCGGATAGGTGCCGATGAGATGATGGTATATGTCTTTGCTGCCGATTTCCAGTTTGGCGAGAAATTTATCGATCCAGTCGCCGAAGGTTTTGCCATGGGGAACATGACAGTCCGCGCAGTAGGCACGCACACCCACGCGATTGTTATAGTGTTTGCTCTCCTTGTACTCCTGATAGACTCCTTCCATCTCATGACACGAAACGCAAATGCTCATGGAGTTGGTGGCATTCATCGTGAAGTGGAACACAATGAAAAAAACGGATCCCGCCAGGAATCCAACGATCAGGATCAGACCAAGTGCTTTTTTACTGGGGGTGCGCAGCCAATTGAAGAGGTTTGCGAACATGGATGCCGGTTCTCCGCGTTGTTAGGAAAATTGGGAAGGCTCACACCTTCCACCACAGCGTGTCTGTCGTGCCAATTCCTCAATAATAAGCACATTTTTTGATACGTGCAAGGATGTTTCATGCAAACGTGAGCAGATCATTGCAAGCTTTTGAGATAGGTTATGAGATCCTTGCGATTGCCGGAGCTTTGTATGCCGTCGAAGGAGATCGGATGATCCTTGGAGTTTTGGGCCATCTTGGTTTGGGGAATGAAGGCCAATGGATTGGTCAGCCAGCGTTCCAGGTGTTCGTCGTCCCACAGGAAGGGCTGTTCTTCGGCCAGTTTGCGAAAGGCGGGACTGAAGGGGAAATCCACCACACCTGCCGGGCGTCGGTAGATTTCCCACAGATAGGGGCCCTTGCTGTGTTTGCGTTTGGAGGTCATGTCGTGACAAACGCCGCAATTGTTTTCCGCCAGCAGTTTGCCGACCCCCGCGTCTCCCTGGAAGCGCTGGTAACCGATTCCGGCCAGCAGCAGCAGGAGCGCCAGCATGATCAGCGACAGCACATGGGCGATTTTCATGAGTCTCAAGCCCCTTCGGATGCCATTCCCGGATGATACATCTGATAATGATTGCGGCCATTTTTCTTGACAGCGTACAAGGCCAGATCGGCCATTTTCAACAGTTCATCGGCGTTTTCGCCATCCTTGGGAAAGAGACTGATGCCGATGCTCGCGCCGATCCGGCATTCGTGACCGTGCAGAATGAAGGGGGCGGACAGTCCATCGATGATTTTTTGGGCCACGATGGCGATGGAATCCGGAATCAGGGTTTCATCGGCCAGAATGACGGTGAATTCATCTCCCCCCAGGCGGGCCACCACATCGTTTTCCCGCAGACAACCGCGAATGCGCTGCGCCGTTTCGGTGAGCAACAGATCCCCCACGTCGTGGCCAAAGTTGTCGTTGACCGCTTTGAAACGATCCAGATCCATGAACATCACCGCCAGGGGACGATGGTGACGCCGACTGCGCGCCAACGTCTGCTGCAAGAATAACATGAAAAGACGCCGATTGGGCAAGCCTGTCAAGGCATCGTGATGGGCGATGCGCTCCAGACTCTTTTCCGCCAGCACCCGATCCGTGACATCGATGCCCGTGGCCAAGAAATTCTTCAATCCGCCAACCGCGTCGAGCAGAAAGCTCAAGGTCCAGGCAATGTGACGGATCTCTCCGGTTTCGGCGAGCCACTGGCTTTCGAAGGCCACCGTGGAGGGTTCTCCCACCGCCAGGGTGAAGATTTCCCGGAGCTGTTCCTGTTCTGTTTTCGGGGTCCAGACCGCATGCCAGAAGGGGTTGCCGATCCACAGGGGGGCCTCCAGGCCGGTGAGCATTTCGCAGGCGGCGTTGATGCGCACGATGTTTCCGGCGGGATCCAGTACCGCGACCAGTGCCGAGGTGGTATCCAGAATGGTGGCGATGAAACGACGTTCTTCATCCAGCGCCTGTTCGGTGCGGCGATGACGGATGATGCCCGCCAGGGTATTGGCCAGGGTGGCCAGCAGGGCGTCTTCGTCCGGGGAGCGGGTGTGACCGTGGGTGACGTAGAGATTCAAGACCCCCAGCAATTCACCCAGATGCAAAATCGGAGTGCAGTAGTGACCGTGGGGACGAATCCCATTGAACATGATGACATGATCCGCATCCAGGTCGCTGCGGAAGATTATTTTTTTCTGTTGCGCCGCCATGCCGCACAGACAGTAACCCAACGGCAAAACCGCGCAGGCCTGGAGCAGCGGAGTCGACAGATTGCGTTGCGCCGCCAACTCCAGTTTGTTGGTGACCGGGTTGAACAGATGGATCGATCCTTTGTACTCCACCGCCAGCCAGGGAATGGTCAGGATGATATCCAGCGCGACGGTCAACTGTTTGTTCAGGGGCAGGGGTTCCAGAGAGGTTTCCAACAGGGCGCTGATGGCCAGACGGGATTGAATCGCCTTGAGTTCACGGGTTTTTTCCAAGGCCAGACGCTGTTCGGCGTGGATGCGGTCCATGTGGCTGCGGATGCGCGCCTTGATCACCGCCGGACGGAAAGGTTTGGCGAAGTAGTCCAACGCCCCCAGGTTCATGCCCCGGGTGACATCCTCGGCCTCGGTTTTGGCCGTGATGAAAATCACCGGAATTCCCCGGGTTTTGGCATTGGCTTTCAGACGGCGACACACCTCGAAGCCGTCCATGTTGGGCATCATGATGTCCAGAAGGATCAGATCCGGCTTGAGCCGTTGCGCCAGATCCAAAGCGACGGATCCGCTTTCCGCCTGGGAGATGTCGTAGTCTTCGATCAGTAATTCGTACAGGAGCGCGAGATTGATGGGAACATCATCCACAATGAGGATTTTTTCCCTGTGTTTCCCGTCGGTCATGACGCAACCTGTCTGCTTGGGTTGGCTGGATGCAAGAAAGCGGGGCAACAAGCCCCGCTTTCTTGTGACCTCCCTCTTCTGTTGCCGATCGATCAGCCGAACGTGTCGGCCATGATGCTCTGATACCAGCTTTCGTTGTAGAGAGACTCTTGCTTGCGCACGAAATCCTGGGCCTTGTCCGAAGAGACGCCACCCGAAACTTCGACGATTTTACCCGCGTTCAGTTTGTAGACACCGGCCACGGAGATGCCGTAATCCGGGCTGATCAGACTGTAGCAGGTATTGACATAAGAAGGAATACCCACCGGTTTGCCATTGAGCAGATTCACCACCGCTGCCGCGCACACTTTGGCTTCGGAGTTGGCCGCGTAGCCGGACTTGGGCAGACCCACCGCCGCGCTGGCGTCGCCGATCACATGGATATTCTTCTGCTTGGTGGATTCGAAGGTTTCAAAATTGATCGGGCAGAAACCCTTGTCGTCGGTCAATCCCGCCTTTTCGGCAATGGCGCCCGCCTTGTTGGCCGGAATGACGTTGATGCAGGAGCTTTTGAATTCGGCCATGTCGGTGTAGACGGTCATGGTCTTGGCATCCACCCGGGTCACCTTGCCGCCCTGGGCGCCGGGAATCCATTCGATCAGGCTCTTGTCGGTTTCGTAACCGTAGAGGCTTTTCCAGCCGCTGATGAACAGACCCATCTTGGAGAACTTGTCCTTGGGATCCAGGATGATCACCTTGGACTTGGGTTTGTTCTTTTTCAGGTAATGGGCAACCAAGCTGGCCCGCTCGTAGGGACCGGGGGGGCAGCGGTAGGGATCCGGCGGGGCGACCAGGACAAAGGGATCGCCATCTTTCAGTTCCTGGAGCTGTTTGGCCAGCAGCGTGGTCTGTTCGCCGGCGATCCAGGCATGGGGCATTTTCTTGACGGCGTCGTCGTCATAGCCTTCCAGGGCCTTGAAACCGATGCCCGGAGAGAGGATCAGACGATCGTACTCGAACTTCTTGCCACCGGCGGTGCTGACGCTTTTGGCTGCGGGATCGATACCGGTCACCTGATCGATGACCACTTCCACGCCGTGTTTCTTGAGTCCCTCGTAGCCCCATTTCTGGACTTCGAGCTTGCGGAATCCGGCGATCACCCAGTTGGAGAGGGGACCGGAGTAGTAATCCTTGTTTTGTTCGATCAGGGTCACCTGGATGTTCGGATCCGCCATGCGGATGTATTTGGCTGCCACGGAACCACCGTAGCCGCCACCGACCACCACCACCCGCATCTTGGCCCCAGCCAGGGAGATGCCCGGTGCCGAAACCAGACCCAAGGCGGCAACTCCGCCCGTCAACTTGACAAAACCTCTGCGCGTGCAATTCATCATGGTCATGGCCTCCTGTTAGCCCCGATCAACGCTTGCTGGCGTAAAAGTGGGCGATATCCTCCAGCTCCTGCGGCGAAAGCTTGTCGATGGCTTTCTGCATTTTTTCAGGCTGGGGAACGGTCAGATGCTGATTTTTGAAATCCTGCATCTTGATCAACAGATAATCCACCCATTGTCCAGCCATGCGTGGGGTATCCTCGTCCTGGGTGAGGCCATCGTCTTCGTGGCATTTGCCGCATTTTTGGGTATCGACCAGTTTTTTGCCTTTTTTGGCCCGGGCGTCATCCACCTTGGTGGCCAACTGCGAATTGGCATGGCTGGCGACATTTTGCCATTTCGCCTTGGAGAGAAAATCCGCCAGGCGGGCGGTTTCTTCTTCGGTGTAGCCTTTGGCGATACGACCCATGATGGTGGAGGGACGCTTGCCGCTCTTGAACTCGGCCATGACGTGTTTCAGGTAGGGAGCCGACAGGCCCGCGATGGTGGGCATGCTGGGACCAGCCGAGACACCGTTGGTGCCGTGACAGCCCGCGCAGGTGTTGGCGAGCATGGCTGCTTCTGCCGGCGGTGCGGCGATGGCTGCCGCGATGGCCGCCTCTTTGGCCGCTTTTTCCGCCTCAGCCGAGGGCGCTGCCGCCGGAGCCGCTGCCGCCGGAGCTGCTGGGGCTGCTGCTGCCGGAGCTGCTGCTGCTGCTGCCGGAGCCGCCGCTGGCGCATCGGCGGCCATCACGGGTGCGGCAAGGGCCATTCCACCCAGCAACCCCCCCGCGAGAACCAACATGTGGATTCTTTTTCGTTGCATGTTTCCCTCCGCACTGTACCAATTATGATAGGGTCGTTCCTTGGAAGTCCGATTCCTTAGTGTCTGAACCGTTGCAGAAATCACGGCGCGACACCGTCGTCCGTCCTTAAAAGGGAAGTTTCAGAATTCCCCCTTGGCGGCTCCCGCCATCAACTCCTTGATGACGTTTCGAATTCTGATGGCCTCCTTTCTGAGTTCGGGTGGCAGCTGCTTGCCGCCATGGATCATCATGTCCAGATTCATCGAGTACAGCCACAATTTGCCCTGTTTGTCCCGCACCAGCGCGATGCGGCAAGGCATGAATGCCGTATAGGCATCCTGGTAATCGGCCATCATCTTCCCCACCTTGGCGTCGCAGAATGACAGAAACTCAACGTGCCGATAGGGCTTTCCGGTGGTCGCTTCCACCTGTTTGTAAAACGGTGCTTCCCCCACGAACAGAAAATTCTTCGCCGCAGCCAAGCTTTTCAGGGATTCCTTGATATCCGCCGGGGTCAGGTCCGGATTCTCCACCGGTACCGCCCAGGTCATGGCCACACCCGGGTCCAGGGTCTCCAGCAGACGCCCGGCGAAATCCATGTACATCGACTGATAGTCCGGATCCATTTGGCTCAGTTTGGGTGCGATTTTGGCGTAACCGTATCCACAAACCAAGAGTGCCAGTATACCCAGGACTGCCAGTATGTTTTTGATGGTCCGCATGTGTCCCTCCGTATGCTGCGATTGCGAGAAACTTTTTCGTTCCCGAATGGTCTTAATTTTTTCAAAATGTGACAGAATGTCGCCAAGAGCATGAAATGTGACGAGCCTTTCTGTCAACCCTATAATTTAAAAATTGTTTATTAAAGATTGGTCAAATTAGAATATTCTAATTTATTGTTTTTGTGCATTGTTTCGTGAGATCGTGTCGCTTCCTTGTGGATCGTTGGGTTGATAATTTTTTGAAAATTAAAAAATTTTCAGATGGTTCCGAATCTTCATCTGTTTTCGCCCCATGTCGTTTTCCTGGATAATAGACCGGATTCAATCCTCTGGAAAGATTCTTGATTCATTTGGTGTGAAATCCAGAAAAAAAATTGTCTGGACACGATGTTTTTGGCAGCAATTTTCAAAACAACATTTTTTTTGTGTTTTATTGGAACCAGGGTTGCTCGATCCGTCCCAGATGCACCGGGGCCGGATTGCCGGCCATCCACGCGGCGAGTTCCGGCCCGATGGCCGGATACAGTGGGGCGCTGGCCAGAGTGTGCATCGGCAGCCAGAGGAGTTCCGTGGCTTTGACCTGCTGAGGATCCAGGCAGGGTTCCCCGGTGAAGGCGACACGAAAAACCAGATGCAGTGTGGAGCGGTCGGTGCGGGTTTCGGCGACGTGGATCAACTCCTGGGGGGTGATGGTCCAGTGCAACTCTTCCCGGAACTCCCGCAACAGGCAGTCGTGCAGGGACTCGTCCGGTTCCAGGTTGCCGCCGGGCAGATTGAAGCGGTCATTCTGGCCATACTGATAACGCATGACCAGAATGGAGCGCTCGCGGATGGCGATTCCGCAGGGGCGAATGACTTGAATTGTCATTGGTTGGCTTTTTTGCTCGCATCGGGTTTGAGGGCCACTTTCCGGTCCCCGAAGAGGATGGTCTTGAGCCAGTCGAAGGCGAATTCAAGAACGGCCTCGTCATCGGTGCGAATCCGCTCGATGGTCTCTTCCGACAGGTCGAACCGCTTCAGAAAGCTGGATTCAAAGACAAATCGACGGAATTCATCCGGATTGGTGCTGGCCATGTAGAAGAATTCCGACAACTGCAAGGAGGTGTTGACCTCATCCCCGGCGGAGCGGCGTTTGAGGATCAGGTCCATCCAACCCTGGTTGCGTTCGTCATAGCCGTCGGATCCCTGATCGGCGCGCCAGGAGTCGATGGTCCAGTTTTGGCTTTCCTGGTGGCCCTGGCAGAAAGATTCCTTGATCAAATAATAAAACGCCTCGTTGCCTTTGCTGTTTTGCTTGTGCATGAGGGCCAGACCAATGGGATAGTAGCGGCAGGTAACCGGTCGATCCTCGTAGACCGAACACCCTTCGGGAGTGTTGAAGGGGCATTTGCCGGTTTCGGGATCCAGGCGGACCAGGGGTACGGGCAGTTGGCCTTTGGTCAGGGTATAGGGGGTGGCGTATTCGTAAAGAAACGCCTCGGCTGATAGGTTGAGTCGTTTGCGCAGGCGCAGAATATCGTAGGGAGTCAGCATGATCTCGATATTGGCGCAGCAGGTGTTGAAGCAGGCGATTTGCGAGTGGCAGCGGAACTGGAATGGAGAATCCCCTTCCATGCGTACCGGTTGCAGAATATTGCGCACTTCCCGGGGCATGGAACGCATGTCGGGATCGAGGTGGAGAGCCTGATCGCGGTCGAGATGGGGATTTTCTTCGGACATGGGTGACCTTTTTGTTGGCACTATAAAAAAAAAGAGGGGGTCTGGGGGATTCTTTCCCCAGGGTTTTGTCTTTGAATCTGAAACTTGCATAGATTCGACCATTAGATCCGGTCTCGCGGTGTTTCGGATTCATTGAAAGATCTGTTCAATCCGCTCCGCGCCGAAGACTCTTTTGCTCCAGATTTTCAGCGTATTCAGATCCGCTACGGCCAGCCGGGTTTTAACCCAGTCCGGTAGGGTGCCAAAACGCTCCTGGAGCAGGTCCAACAGAACTTCGGCGATGCCTTCCAGCTTGCCTTCCAGCTTGCCTTCCAGCTTGCCTTCCAGCTTGCCTTCCAGCTTGCCTTCTTGTCGGTAATTCATCGCCCATTGATCAATCCGTGCCGTCAACATGACCACCATCTCCTGAAGATCTTCGGGAATGGCAGGCAGGGGATCCAGTTTGAGTCGTGTCATCCCTGCCAACATCAATTCCAGGAACAATTGCTTGACCGGCGGGCCATCCGGGTGTTTGTTGAACCAGTGGGACACATCCTTGCCCGCTTGCACCACGCATTCCGGATTTTTGGGGTGTTCCAGACGGAAGAGAATGGCGCTCAGACTTGGGCTGTCTTCCAGGGTTTCTTTGGGATAGGCTCCTTCGTCGATTATATAATAGCGCAGTTCCGGTTGGAATTTCCACAAGGAAGAGCCTTCCGGCAGACGAATCAGATCCCGCAGGCTGGTGGCGGCATGCCAGCGGGGTTCGCCGTTGTAGAGCACGATGGGCAGTACCGGGGGCAGACCATCGTGAGGTTTCAGTTTGCGTTCGTCCACCAGTTGTTGATAGAGCAGACCGGTGTAGACATCGACGCGCAAGGCCATCCATTCGGCCACATGGGATTGGAATTCCAGAAGCAACAGGACGAACAGGCTGCCCCCGTGATGAAAGGGGATTTCCCAGATGACGTCGCTGCGGCGTCGTTGACCTTTGCGGGTGGTGAATTTGCTGTTGTGTCTGCGCAAACGATCCAGGTCAAGCTCTTCGAGCAGGGAGGGGTCCAGAAAGCCCCGCAGCAGATCGATTACCATGCCCGCATGGGAGAAAAAACGGTGGTAGAGCGAGTCGGAGGGGTGGATCGAGTTGGGCATGGATGATTGACTGGTCGGACCGCACCCTGGGTATCGACACGATTAAAAAAAAAGAGGGGGTCTGGGGGATTCATCCCCCAGGACTTTGACTTAAAAAATTTAAATTTTATCATTTAAAACAAAAAAACAAAACCTTGGGAGATGAATCTCCCAAACCCTCTCTTTTTTTTCAATAGTCAAAAAAAGGGAGCGCGGCCCTTGGACCGCGCTCCCCCGGAACGGCTTACTTGGGAACCAAGTCTTTGTGGGCGCGCTTGAACACGGACCACTCACCCGTCGCCGGGTTGATGGTGCTGTTGACAAAGCACTTCCAGTTGACTTCGTCCACGAAGTTGTAATCCATGTTGTAGTAGAAGCCCGGATAACGGGTCTCCTTCCGGAACAACATGTGACGCAGATGGGCCTCACCGGCGAAGATACGGTGATAGTTCTCCCAGGCACGCATGAGTTCGTGCAGATCCCGGGCCATCATCTTCTCGGAGTCTTTTTTCAGCTCGGCGAGCTTCTTGACCGCGATTTCCATCATGGTGACGTTGGTGGTGTACATGGTGCCGACACCGGCCACATACTCGTCCATGATTTTCTGCAAGCGGGCTTGCAGCATGCGCGGGGTGATGTAGTGAGGATTGACCTCTTCCGCCGTGCTGTAGTCCTTGTGCTCCATGTAGGTGCGGACCGGCTTGTAGATCTCTTCGGCCAATTCTTTGGCATCTTTGCCCAGGGCCGGGGTGTAATCCTTGTGATCCAGGACCCACTGCAGCACGGACTTGATGGCGATACGGCCTTCGGCATGGGAGCCGGAGGAGAACTTGTGGCCGGAGGCGCCCACGCCGTCACCGGCGGTGAACAGACCCTTGACCGTGGTCATACGGTTGTAGTTCTTCTGACCGGGCTGGGGATCTTCACCCGGCTTCGGGGGATGATCGCCCCACTGCCATTCTTGGGGAGCCAAGTCGGACGGACCCGTGGTCCAGATGCCGCAGCAACCGGAGTGGGAGCCGAGGAAGTAGGGTTCGGTCGGCATCAGTTCGGAGGGGGTGATCTCCGGCTCGATGTTTTCGCCGGCCCACACACCCGCCTGACCGATACACATGTCGAGGAAATCTTCCCAGGCTTCGGCTTCCAGGTGTTTGATTTTCTTTTTGGCTTCCTTGGGACCGAACTCTTCCTCATAGGAGGCGGCCAGGGCCTGGAGGGCGATGTCGGTACGCATCAGGATGGGGCCACGGCCTTCGCGCATTTCTTTCATCATCAAGTGGTTGCGCAGGCAGGTGGCGGGGATTTTGGCCAGACCGTAAGGAGGATAGTCCTTGAGCATCTCCTTGTTGGTGTCCATGTAGACTTCGCCGCGACCGTTGGTGGCCTTGGCTTTGAAGAGCAGGAACCAAGCACCCACCGGGCCGTAACCGTCCTTGAAGCGGGCGGGCACGAAACGGTTTTCCATCATGGTCAACTCGGCGCCGGATTGCAGAGCCATAGCATAGGTGGAACCCGCGTTCCAGACCGGATACCAGGTACGACCCATGCCTTCGGCCACGGAGCGGGGACGGAAGACGTTCACCGCGCCACCGGCCACCAGCAGGATGGCTTTGGCGGAGTAGATGTAGATTTTGTCTTCACGATTGGAGAATCCCACGGCACCGGCGATGCGATTCTCTTCTTTGGCGTCGAGCAGCAGCTTGACGATGAAGATACGCTCTTGGATGTTGTCCATTCCAAGGGCTTTCTTGGCGGCTTCGGCCACGATGGTCTTGTAGCTTTCGCCATTGATCATGATCTGCCATTTGCCGGAACGGACGGGTTTGCCGCCGTCTTTGAGGGATTTTTCCTCGTCGCCGGGTTGCTTCCAGATCGGCAGGCCCCACTCTTCGAACAACTGCACGGAGTTGTCCACGTGACGGCCCACGTCCATGCACAGGTCGTCGCGGGTGATACCCATCAGGTCATTGGCGACCATACGGGCGTAGTCGGCGGAATTCTGCTCACCCAGATAGGTGTTGATGGCGGACAGACCCTGGGCCACGGCGCCGGAGCGCTCCATGGCGGCCTTGTCCACCAACCGGATGCGGGTGCCGGCGGGGGCCCAGCGCATCACTTCGTAAGCCGCGCCACAAGCGGCCATACCACCACCGATGATCAGGATGTCGGTGTCAACGGTCTCGATATCGGGATTACCAAAGCTTCCCATGTTCAACAGTCTCCTCTAGCGGGTTCTATAGATGATATGCGTTTGAAAGGTCAAGACGGGCTTCAGGCGCCGACACTCGGAAGATCGGAGGTCGCGAGATTGAAGAAGCCGGGATCGTTCAGTTTGGACAGATCCGGGGTCGGCTTGCCGCCATACAGATCGATAGAACCCTCCGCCGTGGTGCGGATCGGGAACTTGAACCGCTTCACATTGCCGTTGCGGAACTGAATCGTCCACATGATGGAGTCGGAACCGCGCAGAGGAATGACCGCGCCGCCCATGGGGACGACATCGGCATAGGCACGCACTTCGATGGCCTGTTGCGGGCAGATCTTGACGCAGGAATAGCACTCCCAGCATTGATCCGGCTCTTGGTTGAACCCTTTCATCCGCTGCTTGTCGAGCTTCATGAGGTCGTTGGGGCAGATGTACATGCAGGCGGTTTTATCCTGACCTTTGCAGCCGTCGCACTTGGCACTGATGACGAAACTTGGCATGGATGATTTTCTCCTGATTGGTTTGATGACAAATAATAACGTTTCGTTACCGACGGGACCTCCCCGTCCTTTCGGTCATGTCAGCCGGTGGCCGCCTTGTGCAGCTTGACTTCCACCTTGTCTCCCTCGTTGAGGGAAGCGTAATAGGCCTGAAGAATTTTGACCACTTCAGGACGACTGAACTCTGCGGGGGGCTGCTCCCCATCGGAGAGCATCTTGCGCAGCTTGGTTCCCGACAACAGCAGTCGGTCATCTTTGCTGTGGGGGCAGGTCTTGAGGGAAGCCATGCCCTGACACTTGTAGCAGTAGAAGGTCCAGTCGATTTTCAGGGGACGGGTTTGCAGATCGTTCACCGAAACCGTGTCGAAGATGTGTTGGGCGTCGAAGGGACCATAATAGTCACCCACACCCGCATGGTCGCGACCCACGATCAGATGGCTGCATCCGTAGTTTTGACGGAACACCGCGTGCAACAGGGCCTCCCGGGGACCGGCGTAACGCATTTCCATGGGATAGCCGGCCTGGATCACCGTATCCTTGACGAAATAGTTGGCGGTCAAGGAGTCGATGGCTTCGGCCCGCACTTCGGCGGGGATGTCACCGGCCTTGAGCTTGCCCAGAATCTGATGGATCAGCACGCCGTCCATGGTTTCGATGGCGATTTTGGCCAAAAATTCGTGGGAGCGGTGCATGGGATTGCGGGTCTGGAAGGCGGCGACCTGACTCCAGCCTTTTTCCTCGAACAGGGCGCGGGTCTGGGCCGGACGCATGTAGATGCTGGCGTATTTGCTGGGGAACTCCCCTTCGGACAGCACCTGCACCGGACCGGCGATGTTGACTTCCGGCTGCTCCATGACTTTTTGCACGCCGGGGTGCTCCAGGTCTTCGGTGCCGAAGATCGAGCGGCACTCCAGGCCCTTGTCGATGGCGTATTTCTCGGTGATGGTGATGATGCCACGGATTTCACCGCTCTCTTCGTCCACCAGAGCCGCTTCCTGGCCGATCTTGAGGCTGTTGGCTTGTCCCTGGGTGGTGGAGAGGGTCACGGGAATGGGCCAGAACACACCACTGGTCAGTTTCATGTGTTCGCAGACGCCCTGCCAGTCGGCGTGACCCATGAAACCATCCAGCGGGGTGAAGGCGCCAATGCCCAACATGATCAGGTCACACGCTTCCCGCGAGGTCATTTTGATCTGATCCAGTTCCTTGGCGCGTGTCTTGGCGTGGCTCAACGCGTCTCCGGAGAGCAGCAGGGGCTTGAGTTCACCTCCACCATGGGGGGGGACGAGTTTGGACATGTGAATCAATTCTCCTTGGTGAATGAGCGGCTCTTGTCAGGGTGGTTGTATAAATTAATTTTTATTTGCAAAAAGACGGTTTATTTCTTTGGCCAGCGCGGCCAGCGCGGCTCCTCGGTGGCTCATGGCATCCTTGCTGGGGGCGTCCATGAGGGCGAAGGAGGTGTCGTATCCCACGGGAATGAAGATTGGATCATAGCCGAAGCCGTTGTGACCTTGAGGTTGATCGGCGATGCGGCCTTCCACGGTGCCTGTGAAATGGGTACAACTCCCGTCCGGTTGGGCCAGGGAGAGGACGCATTCAAAGCGGGCCGTGCGGGGCGCATCGGGTCGAGCGGCCAATTCCGCCAGCAATTGGTTCACGTTGGCTGCGTCGGAAGCCCCTTCACCGGCGTAGCGGGCCGAGTGGACTCCGGGGGCGCCATTCAGGCCATCCACCACCAGACCCGAGTCGTCGGCCAGGGCGGTCAGTCCGGTGAAACCGGCCACGGTCCGGGCTTTCTTGTCGGCATTTTCCGTGAAAGTCAGGCCATCCTCGATCACCTCCGGGCAGCCGGGAAAGTCGTCCAGAGAAAGCAGGTCGCTTTCCGGAAGAGCCAGAATGCGCCGGATCTCTTCCTTTTTCTTGCGGTTGCGGGTGGCGAGGACAAGTTTCAAGGGTTCTGCCTGTCAATCGGAGCCGTCTTTGGGGTGATAATGTCGCCGACATGGTGCCCCAACCGGCGCGTTGCTGTCAAGGATTCTCTGACTATCAATTAATTTTTTTCACGCAAAATGTATTTTATCAATAAACGATCGAAATGGACGTTCTTGGACCTCAAAGTCACGTGATCCGGGTGACAATGGCACCGATGGTGATGATTGGCCTGCTGCCGAGTGTGATCGGCATGCGATGGGACAGGGCGGGCCGATCCTGTTGGATGGGGTGTTTCAGCTTTCGAGTGTCCCATGTGGCGCCCCCAGGTGTGGTGCTTTTGTGTTGGGTGCAATGCAACATGGATCATATTTTTTGAAGATTAACACACCTTAGGCGGGAGCGCCCGGAAAAATCATCCCGCAGCGACGGGTTCTTCCCGGAACTGCAAAGCGTGCAGAGTGGCGAACAGCCCCTGTTGATCCAGGAGTTGCTGATGGGTTCCGGACTCCACGATCCGTCCGTGGGACAGCACCACGATCCGATCCGCGTGACGGATGGTGGAGAGGCGATGGGCGATGATCAGGGCGGTGCGACCATGCATGAGCCGTTCCAAGGCGGCCTGGATCAGCCGTTCGCTGACCGCGTCCACGGAGCTGGTGGCTTCGTCCAGCACCAGAATGGGGGGATTGTGGGCAAAGATGCGGGTCATGCCCAGCAGTTGCCGTTGACCGGCGGACAGATTGTTGCCCCGTTCCGTCAGACGGGTCTGAAGCCCGGCGGGCAGGGCGCGGATGAATTCCATGGCGCCGGTCTCCTCGGCGGACTGTGCGATGCGCTCCAGGCTGATGGTGGGATCGAACAGGCCGATGTTTTCCGCGATGGTGCCGGAAAACAGGAAGGTCTCCTGGCGGGCCACGCCGGCCATGCGCCGCAGCGGCGCCAGGGGAATGCGGTTCACCGGGATGCCGTCGATCCAGACGTTGCCTTGTTGGGGTTCGCAGGTCCGGTTGAGCAGTTTGATCAGGGTGCTTTTGCCCGCGCCGGTGGGACCGACCACGGCGATGCGTTCTCCCGGGGCGATGTGCAGTTCGATTTCCGACAACACCGTCTCCTGGCCATAGCCGAAGGTCACCCCCTGGAAGTGGATTTCGCCTTTGGGGTGGGCGGGGGGGAGGATGGCCTGGGCCGGAGTCGGATCGGCGATGGCCGGGGGGGTGTCCAGCAGGGTGAAGACCCGTTCCAGGGCGCTCATGGCCGACTGCATGGTGGTGAACTTGCCCGCCAGATCCCGGATCGGGAAAAAGAGCCGGCGTACCGCGTCGATGAAGGCGGTGAGTACGCCGATGGTCAAGGTGTGTTCGGCCATGAGCAGGCCGCCATACCAGAAGAGTACCGCCACCACCACCGTGGAGGCGGCCTCGACGAAGCTGAACTGGAAGGCTTCCAGGAAGTTGCTTTTGTCGGCGTTTTCCCGGTGTGCCCGGTTGAGGCGACCGAACTGGACCATGGCGTCTTGTTGTTGATGGAACAGGCGTACCACATCCCGGCCTTCGGTCTCTTCGGTGAGGCGGGCGGTCATGCGGGCCTGGAGCAGGGTGCCATGGCGTTGGATCACCCGCATGCGCTGGGTGACCCGGAAGGCCACGAAGATCACGGCGGGCATCAGGATCAGCACCACCAGCGAAAGACGGGGCGACAGCAGCACCATGCCCATGGCCACGGAGATCAGCAGCAGAATGTCGCCCACCAGATTGATCAGGCCGGCGCTGACCATCTGACTGATGGCTTCGGCGTCGTTGGCGACCCGGTTGGTGAGGGCGCCGCTGGGGTTGCGGGCGTAGAAGGCGGCGTCCAGGGTGAGCAGATGGGCGAACAGTTCCTGGCGCAGATCGCTGATCACCCGTTGTCCCAGCATGGCGTTGACCGTGGATTGCAGGTATCCGGTGACGAACTGGACCACCCCCAGTCCCGCCAGGACGGCCAGCAATCCGTAGAATCCCTCCAGATGGCCGGTGACCAGATGGCGATCCACGGCCATTTGGATCACCAGGGGTTGGGCCAGTTGGGAGAGGGCGCCGATGGGGGGAAGGATCATGGCGAAGGCCAGCCAGCGACGGTGGGGTTTGGCGTAGCTGAAAAAACGGGCCATGAGCCGGGCGTCCAGAAAGGCGCCGTAGCGGGTCTCTTCGGTATCGGAGTTGACGGCGGGCATCATCGGGCCAGGGCCTCCAGGGCTTCGGCGCGGCTCATGGTGTTGTGGAGATCCCGATACAGAGGCGAGGTTTCCAGCAGGGTGTCGTGGGTGCCGGAGGCCACGATGCGGCCTTCGTCCAGCAGATGGATCCAATCGGCCCGTTGCAAGGCGGCGACTCTGTGGCAGACCATCACCACGGTACGGTGACGGCTGGCGGTACGGATGTTTTCCAGGATGCGTTCTTCGGTGCGGGCGTCCACGTGGGAGAAGACATCATCCAGCAGCAGCACCGACGGATCCCCCACCAGAGCCCGGGCCAGGGCGGCCCGTTGGCGTTGTCCGCCGGACAAGGTGATGCCCCGTTCGCCGATCAGGGTTTCCAGTCCCTGGGGAAAGCGTTGCACTTCTTCTTCCAAGGCGGCCAGACGGAGGGCCTCACGGGCGTGGAAGTGGCTGGGATCCGGGCGGTCCAGGAGCAGGTTTTGCAGCAGGGTGGAGGAGAACAGGAAGCTTTCCTGGGGGACCATGGCCAGTTCCCGACGCAATTCGGCTTCGGGGATGGTGTTCAGATCCCGGCCATCGATGCGGATGGTCCCTTCCGGGGCGGGATAGAGCCGGGCCAGCACCTGGAGCAGGGCGGACTTGCCGGAGCCGATCCGTCCCGCCAGACCGGTGAGGCTGTCGGCGGGGATCGTCAGGGAGAGATCGTCGAGTACCGGGGTGCCGGGCTGAAAGGCGAACGACAGATGATCGATGGCGATGGCCCCGGACCAGCGTTTTTCCCCGGGGGGGGCGGCGGCCACGGCGGGATCGAGAAAGGGGTGGGCGTCCAGGACGCCGCTGATGCGGTCCAAGGCGGCCAGTCCCCGTTGCATCACCGTGAGAATCCAGCCGAAGCCCACCGTGGGCCAGATGAGCATGGCCAGATAGCCGGAAAAAGCCACAAAATCTCCCATGGTGAGGCGTCCGGTGGCCACCGCCCGGCCCCCGTAGGCCAGAATGATGAAGCCCCCGATGGCGCCACCCAGTACCACCATGGGTCCGAAGAGGCTTTGCAGCCGGGCATGGCGCAGGGCGGCGCGGGAGAGTTCTTCGGTCTCCGCGGCGAAGCGGCGGTTCCAGTCGGATTCCCGGGCGTGGGCGTGGATGGCGGCGATGCCGGCGATGGACTCCTGAATGAATCCGGACAGGGCGCCGAAGCGATCCGCCACCACCCGGCTCAAGCGGTACATGCGTCGGGTGAGCAGACGGGAAACCCCCAGCACCAGAGGAATGGGAGCCAGGGCCAGCAGGGTGAGCAGGGGGTCGAGTGCCAGCATGATGGGCATGGTGGCGGCGTAGGCCATGAGGGCGTTGGAGATCTGCAAAAAGCCCGGACCTACGAACATGCGTACCGCGCTGACATCCGCGGCGGCCCGTGAGGCCAGTTCGCCGGTTTTTTCGTGGTCGAGGAAGGGGGCGTCCAGGGAGAGCAGTTTGGCGTGATAGCGGCTGCGCAGGGCGAACTCCACATCCCGTCCGATCCCGAAGATGCGGGTGCGGGACTGGATGCGGAAGAAGGCATTGGTCACGGCCAGGGCGATGAGCGTTAGAATATAGAAGTGGGGAACCGATTGGCGCATCAGCTCTTCGGTGGCCAGTTTCATCACGTAGGGAATGGCGGCGGCGCTGGCGTTGGTGATGATCAGCAGCGCGAAACCCAGGACGAAAGTCTGTTTCTGACCGGCGAACAGGGGCAGCAGATGACGCAGCCGGGAGGGTTCCGGGGAGGGTGTCACGTTTTTCATGGTGAAAGCGGATGAAAAACGGTTTTTATTGGTGGCGAATTTTGTATCATGCGAAAACACGGACTCAACCGCCAGCGCGACAGCGTTACCATGGGGACAAAAGTGAGCTTGATTCAGGATGCACCCGGTCTGCTCCGAGAGCAAGGAATCTCGCGCGTCGGCACTGTGGATCGTCGAACGGTGTTGCGTTGTCTGCTGGGTGCCGGGGTTTTGGTGTCGGTGCCGGGGGGAGCGGTCTGGGCCGGAACCGGGATCGATGACGGATGGTTGGCGGCTCACTCCTGGCTGTTGTCCTGGATCGAGCGGGACGGTTTCGAGCGGGGCTGGCTGGTGGGACTGCTGGCCCCTTTGGAGCCGGATTCCAAGGTGTTGTATCTGATGAATCATCAGACCGAGGCCAAGCCCTACCACGAATACCGCGCCCTGGTGATCAACTGGCGGCGCATCCGGGTGGGACGGACCTTGTTGCGGCGTCACCGGGGGATTCTGGAAGAGGTGGAGGGCTATTTCCAGGTGCCGCCGGAGATCGTGGTGGCCTTGTGGGGACTGGAGAGCGATTTCGGCAACAACATGGGACGGTTCAACGTGTTGCGCACCCTCTACACCCTGGCGGCCCACTATCCCCGACGCGCCGACTATTTCCGCAGCGAGTTGCGGGAGTTTTTGCTGTTGTGCCGGGAGGAGGGGTGGGATCCCCGGGTTCCCACCGGTTCGTATGCCGGAGCCATGGGGCAGGTGCAGATGATGCCCGGCAGCCTGCGCAAGCATGCGGTGGATTTCAATCGGGATGGCCGACGGGATCTGATGGGGAATGTCACCGATGTGCTGGCGTCGATCGCGTCGTTTCTGCATGGGCATGGCTGGTGCGGCGGAGGGCGTCTGGTGCAGTCTTTGGAGCCTGGACCCGGCCTGGAGACCCTGGTGGTCACCGCCGCCGGGGCGCGCAAACCCTGGCGGGAATGGCGTGATCTCGGCATTGTCTGGCCCGAAGGGGGTGTGCCACCGGCTCCGGAAGAGCGGCTGGCACTGATTGTCCTGGAAGAACGGGATGGACCTCGTTATTATATGACCTTCATGAATTTTTGGGTGATCACCCGCTGGAACCGTTCCAACCGGTTCGCCATGGCGGTTTGCGAGTTTGCCCGGGAGTTGCGTCGGATGGAGAAAGCATGCGGACACGTCGCTTTGAGGGGCTGAAACATTGGGTCGCGCTGGTTTGGCTGCTTTCCCTGGCCGCCTGCACCACCCTTCCCCCGGAAAAACCCGAGCCGGGAACGGGCAAACCACCCTCTGGGGTCAAACGGGGCACCTCCCGTCCCTATGAGGTCTTTGGCAAGATGTATTATCCTTTGACCGAAGAAGAGGCCGCCGGATACTCGGAAGAGGGCATGGCTTCCTGGTACGGCAAGGAGTTTCACGAGCGTCCCACGGCCAATGGCGAACGCTTCGACATGTACAAGGTCTCGGCGGCCCATACCACCCTGCCGTTGCCCATTTTGGTGCGGGTGACCAACCTGGATAACGGACGCACCCTGAATGTGCGGGTCAACGACCGGGGGCCGTTCATCGACAACCGCTTGATCGACCTCTCCTACGCCGCCGCCGAACAGCTCGGATACGCCAACCGGGGGTTGGCCCGGGTGCGGGTGGAAGCCGTGAACATGCTGGCCAAAGCCGACAGCGCCGATTTGTATCGGGCCCGTCCCGGCACGCCCCCGTCGCCTCTGGCCAAACCCGATTCGGTCCTGCGTTCCTCCTCGAAGGACAGTCCCTGGAAAGAAAATCCCTGGAAGGAGTCCTCCAGCGCAGCAACGGGGAGCGGCAACGGGCGCGGCAACGCAAATGCCGCAAATGCAAATGGGATCGGCAGTGGCAGCGGCAGCGTCACCCATTACATTCAACTCGGCTCGTTTGGCCGCTACGAGAATGCCCAGGTGATGGAACGGCGCGTGAACAAGGTCAGCAAGCCGAAAATCATCAAGAGTTCCGTGGGGGCGCGGGTCATGTACCGGGTGCGTCTGGGTCCGTTTTCCACCGCCGAACAGGCCGAACAGGTGGTGCAGACCCTGCGGAAAATGGATATCAGCGAGTCTGTGATCATTCGGGAATAAGGGGCTGAATCCGTGCTTTTGAGTCGGTCAAGAACTGAAACAACCGTGTGTCGCTGACAGTGGACGCCATGAGAACACAGAGTCGAATTCATTCCGGAGTGGTTGTTCTGTTGTGGTTGCTGTTGTTGCCCTGGCTGGTGGACCGGGCATGGGCCGCAGACGATACCCCCCCCAAGGTGCGGGGCACCGCCGGGGTGTTGGGGGATATCGATTCGGGCCGGGTGCTTTACGCCCAGGACGCGGATGTCCGGCTGCCTCCCGCCTCCTTGACCAAGGTGATGACCTTGTATCTGGTCTACGAGGCGTTGGCCGCGGGCACCATTCAACTCGACGCGGAACTGCCGGTGAGTGAAACCGCTTGGCGCACCGGAGGCTCCAAAACCTTTGTCAAGGTGGGAGACCGGATCCGGGTGGAGGATCTGATCCGGGGCATCGCCATCCAGAGCGGCAACGATGCCTGCGTGGTGATGGCCGAACACCTGAGTGGCTCGGAAAACACGTTTGTGGCCTTGATGAATACCAGAGCGGCGGATTTGGGCATGGTCAATACCCATTTCGTCAACGCCACCGGCTTGCCGGATCCGGAACACTACACCACGGCCCGGGATCTGTTTCTGCTGGCGAGCGCGCTGTTGCGCAAGTTTCCCCAATACAGCCACTATTCCCAGGAAAAGCAGTTCACCTACAACAACATCCGTCAGCTCAACCGCAACAATCTGTTGTGGCGGGATCCCATCATCACCGGACTCAAAACCGGTCATACCCGGGAAGCGGGCTATTGTCTGGTGGCCACCAGCGATAAGGATGGACAACGTATGGGGGCGGTGGTGCTGGGTGCGGCCACCCGCAAGATCCGCGAGGATGACGCCTTGCATCTGATCCATTACGGGAACAGGATGTATGAGACCGTCAAGTTTTTCGACGCCAAGGCGTCGGTGCGCAAGTTGCGGGTCTGGAAAGGGGATTCCCGTGAGGTGGACGGGATCGTCTCCGAACCTCTGGTGGTCACGGTGACCCGCAAGGAGCGGGGCGCCCTGGAGGTGGGGGTCTCGTATGACGAGCCGTTGGTGGCTCCCATCGCGGCGGGACAGAAAATCGGAACCGTGGTGGTCAAGGCCGGGGGCAAGGATCTGTTCACCCGGGATCTGGTGGCCGGCGCGGCGGTGGAGCGTGGCAATATTTTCCGGGTCATGTTCGATTCGGTGCGCATGACTTTGGGATGGTGATGCGCTTGAGTCAAGGCACGAAAGTTAAGGGACGGGGCGATGTCGGGAAAAAAGTCGAAGAAGCGGGAGTCCCAGTTGGAGATGTTGGGGGGACCGGTATCCATGGGATCTCTGGAAGATTTTCCGGAAACCGGAGCCGTGCGTGGTCACGAGGATCACGATGGCCCATCCATGGAGGAGATTCTGGCCTCGCTGGAGGATCTGTTGGATGGGGAGGATGAAAATGCCCTGATGGAGTCTGACGCGTATCTGGCGGATGGCGGCGGTTCCAGGGATGAGGCGGCGGATTACCAGCCGATTGAGTTGGAATCCGTGGTGGATGAGGGGGATCTGACGCAAGAGGGATTGGCCATGGGTGGAGCGAAGGAGGAGGTTGACGAGGAGCCTGCAGCGTCCGCCGGGCATGCCGCGGAGTCGTCTGCCGATCTGGATGACGAGGAGCCTTTGGATTTGTCGGGCATGGAGGTGGCTTTGGCCTTCATGGATGACGATGACGCGTCGGAGTCCGAAGACGACCACGGACACGACCTTGATCATGGACACGATCACCCGCATCCCCATTCCCACGGTTCCGAAGCCGCTTCGGAGGTGGATCTGGATGAGGCGTTTGAGTCGGATTCGGAGTTTGGAATCGATGACGAGGCCGATGCCGCCATCGGGGAAGAAGCGTATGAGGCGGATCCGGATTTCGAGTCCGGAGGGGATTTCGGGTCCGAGGAGGAGGAAGCTTTGGCCTCCGGGGAGGCGTCCGAATCCGAAGACATGCTGGAGTCCGAGCTGGACGAGGCGTTGGAATCCGAGCTTGAGGCTGCCGTGGATGCGGTGTTGACGGACGGCATCGTGGAGGAAGAGGAGATCGGGGAAGAGTCCGACACCGCCTTTGAGACCGAAATCGAAGCTGCCCTGGAGGATGAAGCGGAGCCGGAAGCCGAGGCTGAGCCGGAAGCCGAAGCGGAGCCGGAAATTGAAGAAGTTGAGCCGGAAGCCGAAGAAGCCGAGCTGGAAGTTGAAGCGGAGCCGGAAGCCGAAGCCGAGCCCGAAATCGAAGCCGAGCCCGAAGTTGAAGCCGAGCCCGAAATCGAAGCTGAGCCCGAAATCGAGGCCGAGCCCGAAATCGAAGCTGAGCCCGAAATCGAGGCCGAGCCCGAAATCGAAGCGGAGCCGGAAGTTGAAGCGGAGCCCGAAATCGAAGCCGAGCCCGAAATCGAAGCGGAGCCCGAAATTGAGGTCGAGCCGGAAGTCGAAGCCGAGCCCGAAGTTGAAGCCGAGCCCGAAATCGAAGCCGAGCCCGAAGTTGAAGCCGAGCCCGAAGTTGAAGCCGAGCCCGAAGTTGAAGCCGAGCCCGAAATCGAAGCCGAGCCCGAAGTTGAAGCCGAGCCCGAAATCGAAGCCGAGCCCGAAATCGAAGCGGAGCCGGAAGTCGAAGCGGAGCCCGAAATTGAGGTCGAGCCGGAAGTCGAAGCCGAGCCCGAAGTTGAAGCCGAGCCGGAAGTCGAAGCCGAGCCGGAAGTCGAAGCCGAGCCGGAAGTCGAAGCCGAGCCGGAAGTTGAAGCCGAGCCCGAAGTTGAAGCCGAGCCGGAAGTTGAAGCCGAGCCGGAAGTCGAAG
>JADGAZ010000026.1:31750-56381 GCA_015231755.1 Magnetococcales bacterium
GCCGAGCCCGAAATCGAAGCCGAGCCCGAAATCGAAGCCGAGCCCGAAATCGAAGCCGAGCCCGAAATCGAAGCGGAGCCGGAAGTCGAAGCGGAGCCCGAAATTGAGGTCGAGCCGGAAGTCGAGGCCGAGCCGGAAATCGAAGCGGAGCCCGAAATCGAAGCGGAGCCCGAAATCGAAGCGGAGCCCGAAATCGAAGCCGAGCCGGAAATCGAAGCGGAGCCGGAAGTCGAAGCCGAGCCGGAAGTCGAAGCCGAGCCGGAAATCGAAGCGGAGCCCGAAATCGAAGCCGAGCCCGAAATCGAAGCCGAGCCTGAAATCGAGGCCGAGCCGGAAGTCGAAGCCAAGCCGGAAGTCGAAGCCGAGCCCACCGTTCCGCCGGAGCCTGAACCCGAACTGGTCTTGGCCTTTGGTCCCGCGCCCACCCAGGCGCCGGAGCCGGAAGCCCTCCCCGAACCCGAGTCTGCGCGGGAGCCGGAAGCGGCTTCGCTGATTCAAGGGGTCATGGAAGCGGGTTCCGTGCGTCAGGCGATCCGGGATCAGGTGGAGGCGGTGGCCCGTTCCTGGATCCGGGAGGTGTTGTCGGAGCGGTTGCCGGTTTTGCTCGAAGAGGTGATCCGCGAGGAGTTGGAACGCATCAAGGGCGGTCGCTGATTTCATTCGGCGCACACGCTTTCCCACGCGCACTGTCGGTCGGGGCGCTTTCGGACGCATTTGCGTTCAGAAAGGGTCCCGACCGTTCATCCCTTTATACAACCTTTTGAAATCAATCAAACATGTCCGAGCCATCCCTGCCCAAGTCCTACGATGCCGCCAGCGTGGAACGGCGCTGGTACACCATCTGGGAGGAGAACGGTTTTTTCACTCCCGCCGGCAATCCGGACGCGCCGGCCTATTGCATCATGATTCCTCCGCCCAATGTCACCGGCAGTCTGCACATGGGTCACGCCTTTCAGGACACCATCATGGATGCCCTGATCCGTCGGAAGCGCATGCAAGGCGCCAGGGTGTTGTGGCAGACCGGCACCGATCACGCCGGCATCGCCACCCAGATGCTGGTGGAACGTCAACTGGAAGCCGAAGGCAAAAGCCGTCACGATCTGGGTCGTTCCCGTTTTCTGGAACGGGTCTGGCAATGGAAACAGCAATCCGGCGGCACCATCGTGCGTCAGATGCGGCGTCTGGGCGCCTCCTGCGACTGGAGCCGGGAGCGGTTCACCATGGATCCGGAGCTTTCCCACGCGGTGCGGGAGGCTTTTGTCCGTCTGTACAACGAAGGGCTGATCTATCGGGGCAAACGGCTGGTCAACTGGGATCCGGTGTTGCTGACCGCGGTTTCGGATCTGGAGGTGGTCTCCGAGGAGGAGCGGGGCCATTTGTGGCATCTGCGTTATCCTCTGGCCGAGGGGGAAGGGCAGATCGTGGTGGCCACCACCCGTCCGGAAACCATGCTCGGAGATGTGGCGGTGGCGGTCCATCCCGACGACGCACGCTATCGGCATCTGCTGGGCCGGGAGCTGATTCTGCCTTTGACCGGACGCCGCATCCCGGTGATCGCCGATGAACATGTGGATCCGGCCTTCGGTACCGGTTGCGTCAAGATCACGCCGGCCCATGACTTCAACGATCACGAGGTGGGTCAGCGTCACGGATTGCCGGTGATCAACATTTTCACCCCGGATGCCCGCATCAACGATCAGGCCCCGGAACCGTATCGGGGATTGGATCGCTTCGAGGCCCGCCAACGGGTGGTGGCCGACCTGGAACGGGCGGGATTGCTGGAACGGGTGGAAGAGCATCGTTTGATGATTCCGCGGGGGGACCGCTCCAAGGCGGTGCTGGAGCCGTATCTCACGGATCAATGGTTCGTCAAGGCGGCCCCTTTGGCCGCAGAGGCCATCAAGGCCGTGGAGGATGGCCGCATCCGTTTCATTCCCGGCAACTGGGACAAGACCTATTTTGAATGGATGCGCAACATCCAGGATTGGTGCATTTCCCGTCAGATCTGGTGGGGCCATCGGATTCCGGTCTGGTACGGGCCGGATGGCCATCTGTTCGTTTGCAACTGCGAAGAGATGGTCTACGAAATGGCCGCGGAACACTATGGCGAAGCGGTGGAGCTGACCCGGGATCCGGATGTGCTCGATACTTGGTTTTCGTCGGCCTTGTGGCCGTTCGCCACCCTGGGCTGGCCCAAACAGACCCCGGAACTGGCCCGGTATTATCCCACCGACGTGCTGGTCACCGGTTTTGACATCATTTTCTTCTGGGTGGCCCGGATGATCATGATGGGATTGAAGTTCACCGGTCAGGTGCCGTTCCGGGAGGTGTACATCACCGGTCTGGTGCGCGACGGGGAAGGGCACAAGATGAGCAAATCCAAAGGCAACATTCTGGATCCTTTGGACCTGATCGACGGCATCGAACTGGAATCCCTGGTGGCCAAGCGTACCCGGGACATGATGCAACCCCAACTGGCCGCACGGGTGGAGGCGGCGACCCGCAGCGAGTTTCCCAAGGGGATCGGGGCCTTCGGCACCGACGCCTTGCGGTTTGCCATGGCCGGGCTGGCGGTGCAGGGTCGGGACATCAAGCTGGACATGGGCCGGGTGGAAGGCTATCGGAATTTCTGCAACAAGCTGTGGAATGCGGCCCGTTTCGTGTTGATGAACGTGGAAGGTCATACCCTGGACGGAGCCGGCGCGGCCCGTACCCTGCCGGATCGCTGGATCCAGTCGCGGCTGCAAAAGGTGGTGGCCGTCATGGACGGTGCCATGGAACGGTATCGTTTCGACGAGGCGGCATCGGCGTTGCACCGGTTTTTGTGGGGGGAGTTTTGCGACTGGTATCTGGAGATGGTCAAGCCGGTCCTCTACGACGAAACCTTGGATGACGCCGCGAAAAACACCACCCGTCGGGTGATGGTGGAGACTCTGGAAACCGCCCTGCGGCTGTTGCATCCCCTGATGCCCTTCATCACCGAGGAGTTGTGGCAAAAGGTGGCCCCGTTGGCCGGTCGGGGTGGGGAGACCATCATGCGGGCCGATTGGCCGGTGGTGGATCCCTCTCAAGAGGATGAAGCGGTCGAGATCGAGGCCGATTTCGTGATGGAACTGGTGGGAGCGGTGCGCACGGTGCGCGGGGAGATGGACATTCCCCCGGGACGGCGCCTGCCGCTGCTGGTGAGCGGAGAGCCTCGGGGCATCGAGGTGTTGCGGCGTCACGAGGGCTTGATCGGGGTTTTGGCGCGGCTGGACTCCTGGGCCGAGCTGGAAGGTCCGGTGCCGGAAGGGGCGGCCACTGCCGTGCTGCCGGGTTTGCGGTTGTTCATTCCGTTGTCCGGGATCATCGATCCGGTGGCGGAGATCGCCCGATTGGAAAAAAATCTGCAAAAGCTCGAAGCCGATCTGGCGCGGGTGGAGGGCAAGTTGGCCAATGCGGGTTTCCTGGCCAATGCCAAGCCCGAGGTGGTGGCGGCGGAACAGGCCAAGGCCCGGGAAATGGGGGAAAAACGTCTCGGAGTGCTGGAGGCCTTGGAACGGATGCGTCGTTTGCGAGGTGCCTCATGATTCCCCGCTCCTGGTCGGAGATCGTGGCTGGGGCGTTGGCTTTGGATGTGGGACGGGGGGATCTGACCACCGATACTTTGGTGGACGAGTCCCGTCTGGCCCAGGCCACCTTGTGGGCCCGTCAGGATCTGGTCTGCTGTGGCGTGCCGGTGATGGTGGCGGTGTTTGAACAGGTGGATCCCGCCATCCGTCTGGAGGCGCTCCACGGGGAAGGGGAACGGGTGGAGGCCGGAGCGGCCATTTGTCGGCTGGAAGGTCCGGCGCGGGGCATTTTGACCGGCGAGCGGGTGGCGTTGAATTTTTTCCAGAATCTTTCCGCCGTGGCCACGGTGACGCGCCGGTATGTGGAAAAGGTGGCCGGCACTGGCGCCCGGGTGGTGGATACCCGCAAGACCACGCCGGGACTTGGCCCCATGCAGAAATACGCGGTACGGGTGGGAGGTGGGCACAACCATCGGTTGGGGCTGGATGACGGCATTTTGGTCAAGGAGAATCACATCGCCGTTTCCGGGGGGATCACGGCGGCGGTACAGCGGTTGCGAAGCCATGCGGGTCATCTGCATCGCATCGAGGTGGAGTGCGAAACCCTGGAGCAGGTGGAAGAGTCCCTGGCGGCGGGAGTCGAGGTGCTGCTGCTCGATAATATGAATCCGGATCGGTTGCGTCAGGCGGTGCGTCTGGTGGCAAGACGGGCGATGCTGGAGGCCAGCGGCAATGTTACGCTGGAGACCATCCGTGCGGTGGCGGAAACCGGGGTGGATCTGATTTCGGTGGGGGCGTTGACCCATAGCGCCGGTTCGGTGGATGTGTCGTTGCGCATCACGCTGTGAGGGAGGAGGGCCGGACATGGGAGCCGGGGAAGATCTGACCCGTGCGGTTTTGGCCGGAAGGTTGACCGGTGGGATGTTCACCCCGGAGCGTTATCATTTTCATCCGGTGCTGGATTCCACCAACCGGGAAGCCATGGCGTTGGCCCAGGCGGGGGCGCCGGAGGGCACGGTGGTGGTGGCGGATGGTCAAACCCGGGGCCGGGGACGCCAGGGGCGGGAGTGGGAGTCGCCGCGGGGAGAGAATCTGTACGTCTCCATGGTGTTGCGCCCTGGGATGCCGGTGGCCCATGGCGCCCGTCTGACCCTGGTGGCGGGTCTGGCCACGGTGGAGGCGGTGGGGACCATGGGGGTGGAGGGCGCCCGTCTGAAATGGCCCAACGACGTGCTGGTGGCAGGTCGCAAGCTGGCGGGGATCCTGACGGAAATGGCCGCGGATGGCACGCGCATTCGTCATGTGACCGTGGGGGTGGGGGTGAATGTCAATGGTCGCGCTGCCGCTTTTTCTCCGGAAGTGGCGGCCCGGGCGGTGACCATGGCCGATATTTTGCATCGCAGTTGTGATCGCGGAGCGTTGCTGGCGGCATTGTTGGCCGGATTGGAACGGTGGTATGGTTTGTATGTCCGTGAGGGTTTTGCGCCGGTGCGTCGCGCCTGGAAGGAGCGGGCGTTGCTGGAAGGTCAACAGGCCCGCATCGACACCCCGACCGGGGTGAGGGAGGTGTGGCTGGAGGACCTGGACGAAGAGGGGTTTCTGCTGGCCCGCAGCCGGGATGGAGAGCGGATGCGTGTGCTGGCCGGAGATGTGGTGCTGTTTTGAATGGCGACAGAAACGAAGGATCGGATGGCATGCTGCTGGTCATTGACATCGGCAATACCAATATCGTACTCGGGGTGTACCAGAAGGAGCGTCTGACCCATCATTGGCGGATCGGGACGCGGGCCGGCGGTACGGCGGACGAGTATGGGATTTTATTGACCCAGTTGTTCCAGATGGCCGGGTTGGAGCCTCGCAAGGTCACGGGGGCCATCGCGGCCAGCGTGGTGCCTCCGGTGGAAGCGGCGGTTCTGGGGGGCGTGAAACGTTATCTGCGGGTCAGTCCCATGGTGGTGGGGCCGGGCATCAAGACCGGCATGGCGATCCGCTACGATAATCCCCGGGAGGTGGGGGCGGATCGGATCGTCAACGCCGTGGCCGCCTATCACCGTTTGCAGGGCGCGGCCATTGTGGTGGATTTCGGCACGGCCACCACCTTTGACCTGATTGGCCCCCAGGGGGAGTACCTGGGCGGGGCCATCGCGCCGGGTCTGGGGATTTCCATGGATGCGTTGTTCGAGCGTACCGCCAAACTTCCCCGGGTGGAGTGCGCCCGTCCCGTGAGCGTGGTGGGTCGGGATACGGTGGGAGCCATGCAGTCGGGTCTGTACTGGGGCTATGTGGGGCTGGTGGAAGGCTTGATCACCCGCATGGTGGCGGAAGCAGGGTTTTCGCCGGTACGGGTGCTGGCCACCGGTGGTCTGGCTCCGTTGATCGCCCGGGAGAGCGCCTTGATCGAGGAAGTCGATGAGTTCCTGACCCTGACCGGACTCAGAATGTTGTACGAACGCAATCGTTGAGGGTGCTTGCCGTGGCTCGAACCTCCCGTCAGATGACCCGTTTGTTTCCCATGTTGGTGGTGGGTCTGTTGGTTGTGCTCAATGTGCTGGTACAGGGCATGGGCTTCATGGGTATGGGCTTCAAGACGCCGGAGAACGCCATCTGGCCCGGACCGGTGATGCCGGACAAGCAGTTGGCGTTGCCGAATCCCTCCACCGCCCGTGTGGTGGCGCAGGGCAACGCCCCGGCCCCGGCAGCCGAAAAAAAACCGGAACCCAAAATCGAAGCAAAACCCGAACCCAAACCGGAACCGAAAATCGAAGCGAAACCGGAACCTAAACCGGAACCCAAGCCCGAGCCCAAACCGGAACCGCCGAAGCCCCCTCCCGCCCCGGCGAGCGTGTCCGGTGAGCAGTTCATGGTACAGGTGGGCAGTTTCGCGTTGAACATGGGGGTGGATTCTTTGGTGGAGCAGTTGACCCGGGTGGGGTTGACCCCCCGTGTGGAGACGGTTCAGGAGAAGACCAGTCTCAACACGGTGCAGGTGGGACCCTTTGCCCGTCTGGAGATGGCCAAGGAGGCAGAGGCCAAGTTGAAGGCCGGCGGCATCACGGCCCGGGTCGAGGAGAGCTGGGAGGGGTATGTGATTGTTTTGGGCAAGTCGTTGCTGTTGGGACACGCCATGGAGGAGTTGGAGCGGATCAAGGCCATGGGTGCCGTGCCGGCGCGACTGGTGAAGGTGGAAAGCGATCTGACGGTGCGCAAGGTGCTGCTGGGTCCGTATGAAAGCAAGGACCGGGCACGCAAAATGAGCGCCCGGGTCGCGGATCTGGGCATCGCCTCTCCGGTGATCAAGACCTGGCCCCTCTCCAACGCCTTGCCGTAGGTCCGTGACTCTGGCGGTCCGACTCCCCCTCCCGTGCCACGGGATGTCGGTCGCCATGAATGGACTTGACACCATGGCCTCAACGCTTTTAGAATGTCTGCTTCATCAAGGCGGGGTAGCTCAGTTGGTCAGAGCTGCGGATTCATAATCCGTGTGTCGGGAGTTCAAGTCTCCCCCTCGCTACCAAAATTTTCTTTTAGAATTAGGCAGTTACCGTTACAGCGGAACTGCCTTTTTCTTTGAGCTGTGTCGTTTTTGTGTCGTGATTTCGACACAGCCGTTGTGCATCGGCAGCCAAGTGCGCTCCACCCAAGTGGGCATACCGCTGCACCATCTTGAGATCGCTCCATCCCCCCAGTTCCATGAGCGCATGCAGCGTCGTCCCGGACTGAACGTGCCAGGATGCCCAGGTATGGCGGAGGTCATGCTCACGGAAATTTTCGATCCCCGCCCGCTTCAGGGCTTTTTTCCAGGCCCAGTTGTTGATCCGGGTCACGGGATGCCCCTGGTAGGTAAACACGAACTGGGGATGCGTCCCACGCTGCTGCTCCAGAACCCTCATTGCGTCGGCATTCAAGGGCACAGGGATGGCCTTTTTAGCCTTGGCCTGATCTGGATGGATCCAGGTCATTTGCCGCTGCATGTCGATTTGGGACCACTCCAACCCGGTGACATTGGAGTCGCGCAACCCGGTGGCCAAAATGAACTCCACCATTGAGGCCAAATGCTCCGGCAACTCCTGGAGCAGACGGGTTGCTTCTTCAATCGTCAACCACCGTACACGACGGGACGGTTCGGGATACAGCCTGACCTTGGGTGCCTTGTCGATCCATTCCCACTCCAAGGATGCCTTCCGCAGGACCGACCGGATCAGCGCCAAATAACGGTTGGCGGTTGCCACAGTGGTCTCCTTCCGTTTCAGATCGCCGATGTCGGAGATCCTGTCTCTGGTCACCTGGACCAATGTGAGATCCCCGAAATGTTGGTCAAGCCACCGGAGCTTTTGCAGATCATCCCGCCGACTTGCCTTGTGCTCGGTTTCAGCCAAGAACTTGACGACGGCTTCTTTCCAAGTTCGCTCCGTTTGATCACCCAACGCCTCACTTCTCCAATACTTTGTTTTCAATCGGTCGTGGTATTCTTGCGCCTCCCTTTTGTCTGAAGTCCCAGTGCTTTCTCGTATTCGTTGTCCGTCCGGCGTGAAGAAGTGGACATGCCAGATGTTGCCGCGTTTGGTGAGTGACATGATGATCGTTCCTCCTCATGATCAGCACTCTGCGGCTCCTGCCAACCAGAAGCATATTGTGACCGCAGCCAGTTGACAAGGTCGAGATTGATGAACACCCACCCCTTGCCGGTTTTTGCCCCAGGGATTTCCCCAGTCTGGGCTTTCCGGCGCAAGACCTCGGCGTTCATCCGCAGAAAGCCTGCCGCTTCCTCCAGATTGAAGGTCTCGATGTGGATGGAGAGGTTCATCTGCCGACATACCGCTTCCGAGTAAATGTTGAAATTCGTAACCCTCATTTGCTGAAGCGGCACATCTTGCGTGGCATTGCCACAAATGGTGTGGCAAATACAAAAAAATTCAGGCGTTGGAAATTTTGTTGAAAGCTGATTGTGAAAACCGGTTAGACTCTCACTTTGTTGGGCACCTTATGGACAAAGGTATTATATGTAAATACTATATGTTGTCTGTAAGAGTGTGTATTCACCATTACACCATCAGATCACACCCGATGTTTATTGTCGCAAGCTGACGTTCGCCACCCAATCCAGGCCAACAAATCCCTGCCACATCAAGCCAATCTATGCCCAGAAAACATTTTCTGTTGCACCAATTGACAATATATATTATTTTTGATGTCAATCAAAGTGGTTGGAAGTCCCTCACCACACCCGTCTGAGCATCGATTCTTCCCCAAACAAGTGAGCCACATATGGAACTGAAGATCACCCCTCAAGGGTTCCTTGACGGAGCCTGCTTGCTTTACGCCGTGGTGAATGCCTGCAAGGTGTTATTGGACCCGGAACTCAGTGTCAGCGCATTCTATCAGAAATATCAGATGGAAAACAAATGGGGTGCTCTCATCGCGGTGGTGCCCAGCCCTATCAACCACCTCAACGGTAGTGGTTCTGCCCTGGGCCTGAAGGTCGGCCTGGAACAGCAGGCACTCGACGCCTTCTTCGGACTTGCCTGCAACATCTTCAGCACCGGGCGTAATAGACTGCGGGTCAAGCGGCTCACTGCCCATAACTTCCGCCGCAAGACCGACTACCGGTCGGTGGTGGTGTTCGCGGTGACGGAAGCCGCTCAGACCCGATGTTTCTGCAACGGCAGCCATTGGATGGTGGCGGTGGCCAGACAGCCTGAAACCCTCTGCCTGGCTTGCAGTTCGGCCCTGTACTGCTGTGATCCCTACCTGGAAGAGTGCGACCCGGCAACCGGCCACTTCTTCAACAACAGTATGCCTCATGATCAGCTTGCAAACATTTACGGTTCATCAATCTACCAAATGGAGATCATCTAATGTTTACGGTACTGACCGGCATCCAAGTCTATCCGATTCACATCTCGCAAAAAATGGGGCAGATGCTGACCCGCCTGATCCACGACAGCGGTGTCAACACCAGTGGCGGGGTCATCGTCAACTTCCGCGACCCGGAGTACAGTGCCGAAACCGGCGGCTACCACCCAGTGGAGGTGGGAATCGACCCCCTGGGCAAGATCCACTACGTAACCGACTTCTCGTTCGTCGGTCCCCCAGGGTATGCCGAGTTGGAGAAGCAGTTGGATTGGGACATCCGGTATGGGGCCTTCCAGCACCAAGGCCGAGAATACCAGATCACCCAAGGCCGCTCCATGTACCAGATTTGGGAGCGTAATTTTTTGGCCTATGTGGGAATGGGTGTTTTCAAGGTCCAGGTGACGGGCATGGGAATGGAATGAGGAGACACGCTGATGCCCATTTCCTGCAAGCGGCGGACACTGCCGGAACGCCCTGGCCCTCGCATCGATGACCCTCAGGCTGTCCTGTGGGCCTTGCGCGCCCTCCTGTTCACCCCGGCCCACAATGGGTTTGTCAAAGACGGGGCCTTTGGCAAAAATGAGGTGTTGGAATGGCTGGGATTCCCGCCTCTCTCTGAGGACAGTGCCAACATTGGCACTGTCCTGGAAAAATTCTGACACCGGTTGTTGGAATTGGAGGCCCAGGCGGTGGACCAATCCGGTTTCGTGGAGCGCAATGTCGGGTGGCTGGGCGAGCTGCTGGAGTTGGGGGAGGTGGAACGGGAGATTCTGCGGCTGGTGGTCTACAGCAAAACCAGCCACATGTTCGGCCAGGTGTTGGACCTGATGGGACGCGACCTGAACAACCGGGACATCTGCCTCTGGGTGGCCGCCATTTTACGCCGTGACCCGAAGGAGATTCGGGCTGCCCTGGCCTCTGGATCGGCACTGACCGCTTCCGGGTTGATGACGATGAATGCGTTTCGTACCCACTTCGAGGACAAGTTCGAGGTCAATGGTGAACTGGCCGGAGCTTTGGTCTCGGAGCATGAGTCGGCCCACTCTTTTCTTCGGTGTTTTCTGAAACTGGCCGCGTCCACCGATCTGACGCTGGCGGACTATGGCCACTTGGCCGACCTACAGATTTTGCTGCCCTACCTGGAGCACAGCCTGCGCCATCGGACCCTGGGCGTCAACATCCTCCTTCATGGTCCACCAGGGACCGGAAAAACCGACCTGACCGGGGTGCTGGCCCATTCCCTGGGTGCCACCCTCTATCAGGTCATGGACGAGGATGCGGATGGCGAGGCCATGAGCGGAGAGAGCCGTCTCAACGCCTTCTGGGTCTACCAGAAACTCCTGGGCCAGGAACGTCAACGGTTGCTCCTTTTCGACGAGGTGGAGGATGTCTTCCCGTCGGCCCGTTCGTCCCGCCATGCCTACGGTGGGCAGAGGGAGCAGCAGAAATCCCGGATCAACCGGATTTTGGAGACCAACCCGGTGCCGTCATTCTGGGTCAGCAACGAAGTCGAGCAGATAGACCCCGCATTCCTCCGGCGTTTCGACTTGGTTCTTGAGGTCGGAATGCTTTCCAAGATGGCCACCTGCTATTCCTGGACGAGGCCGATAGCCTGCTCCAGGACTGCACCCGAGCCGAGCATAGTTGGGAAATCACCCAGGTCAACGAAATGCTGGTGCAGATGGAGGATTTCGAGGGGGTATTCCTGTGCGCCACCAACTTCCGGGAGGTGCTGGACTTGGCGACCCTGCGCCGTTTTGACCTGAAGATCGACTTTGGCTACCTGAAGCCGGATCAGAGCCTGCGGCTCTTCCGGCAGGTGCTGGCCGGTTTCGGTTTCGAGGTCAACGACCACGAGTGCGGACCACTCCACAAACGGCTGACCTCGCTCACCAACCTGACGCCCGGTGACTTTGCGACCGTGGTGCGGCAATACCGGATCCTGGGTCAGACCCCAACCCAATCCCAGGTGCTGATGGCACTAACCCAGGAGTGTGCGGCCAAACCGGATCATCCCCGACCCGCCATCGGCTTTGGGGTGTGAACACTGGAGGCAACCACAACCACCTTCAACCAAGGAGAACGAGATGACCACCCCAATGATGACCCGACAGACCGCCCAGGTGAACAGCAGCATGCGCTTGATTTGCCCCCTGACCATCACCGCATGGGGGCCATAATGTACGACGGACCAATCACCACCCCCCGGCAACGCGCCCAGATGGTGTTCCGACTCTTGCGCGAACCGTATATCTGGCCAGGAGGCTATCAGCAGCATGCTGCAACCGAAAATTATGATGCGTTCTGCCACCAGTGCGTTTCAGACAAGGCCATTCGACATCAACTGATCCACTCCTCGTTTTCCAAAGATCGCATCGCGTGTCTGGATGTGCATTGGGAAGGCCCGGCGATTCAATGTGTCCAGTGCAACGCCGAAATCGAAGCCGTATACGGCGACCCATGGGCCGAAACCGAAGTGAGGTGCGCGTGATGGATACCGATTCGATGACACCCCCTGATCACATCGCCCTAGTGGATGCGGTCAACCTGCACCTGACGCGCGCCCTGGCCATCGCCCACCTTTTGGAGTGCTCCTGCGGCAGCACCATCGCCCCCAAGGCCAACATGTTGGAGGTGGCGGCGGGAATACTGGAGGAGGAACTGGTGGCCGTGCAGCACGCTCTGCCACGATTCTGGGGGTATTTCGCTCAAAACAGGAGCAGTGATTGAAAAGCGAGCACCACGTTGGTGGAGTGTGCAACCTGATGGCTCCAGAATCATGCGACGGCTGGCTTGCTCTTCATATTGCTGGTATCCTGATCCATAAAAATATGATTCTATGCCGCAAACGCAGCCACCATCTGATGCTTGACACAACAACGCCAAAGGCAAACTCATGGCCCTGAAAAAGTCCGCACTCTATTCATCTCTCTGGAAATCCTGCGACGAACTGCGTGGTGGCATGGATGCCAGTCAGTACAAGGATTACGTTCTCGTCCTGCTGTTCGTCAAATACGTCTCCGACAAATACGCGGGTGATCCCAATGCCCTGATCGACGTGCCTGCTGGTGGCGGGTTTGCCGACATGGTGGCGGCCAAGGGCAGCAAGGAGATCGGCGACCGGATCAACAAGATTATCGGCAGACTGGCCGACGCCAACGACAGTCTCAAGGGTGCCATCAACGTTGCCGACTTCAACGATGATGAAAAACTCGGCAAGGGACAGGCCAAGGTGGACCGACTGACCAAGCTGGTGGCCATCTTCGAGGGGTTGGATTTCGGGCGCAACCGTGCCGAAGGTGACGACCTGCTGGGTGACGCCTACGAATACCTGATGCGCCACTTCGCCACCGAATCCGGCAAGAGCAAGGGGCAGTTCTACACCCCGGCGGAAGTCTCGCGGGTCATGGCCATGGTGATCGATCTGGGCAAGGCGACCCGCGCCGACCAGTCCATTTATGACCCCACCTGTGGTTCCGGTTCGCTGCTGCTCAAGGCCCATGACGAAGCCAAAAGCCGCACTGGGCTGGATCTGGCCCTGTACGGTCAGGAGATGGACAACGCCACCTCCGCATTGGCGCGCATGAACATGGTGCTGCACGATTGCCCCACGGCGGAAATCTGGCAGGACAACACCCTGGCCGCGCCCCATTTCAAGAACCCGGACGGCAGACTCAAGACCTTCGACTTCGTGGTGGCTAATCCCCCCTTTTCCACCAAGGCGTGGACCAGCGGCCTGGATGCGGCCAACGACCCGTATGGTCGCTTCGAGTATGGCATTCCACCCGCCAAGAATGGCGACTACGCCTTTTTGCTCCACATGCTCAAAAGCCTGAAGAGTACCGGCAAGGCGGCAGTGATCCTGCCCCATGGAGTGCTGTTCCGGGGTGGCGCGGAAGGGACCATTCGCACCCGCATTGTCCGCCAGGGGGTGATCAAGGGGATCGTCGGTCTGCCCGCCAACCTGTTTTACGGCACCGGCATTCCCGCCTGCATCATCGTGCTGGACAAGGAAGGGGCCGCCGGGCGCAAGGGTCTGTTCATGATCGACGCCAGCAAGGGGTTCATCAAGGACGGCAACAAGAACCGCCTGCGCGCCCAGGACATCCACAAGATCGTGGATACCTTCACCCGTCAGTTGGAACTATTAAAATACGCCCGCATGGTGCCTTTGGCCGAGATCGAGGCCAACGACTTCAATCTCAACCTGCCACGCTACATCGACAGCACCGATGCCGAGGATTTGCAGGATATCGCCGCCCATCTCAAGGGTGGCATCCCCAACCGGGATATCGACGGCCTTGCCTCCTACTTGCAGGTGTTTCCGAACCTGCGTCGCGCCCTCTTTGCCGATGCCGACCGGACCGGTTACAGCCAACTCCGGGTTGAGGCCGGACAAATCAAGTCCACCATCTTCGACCACCCGGAGTTCACCGCCTTCAACCAGCAGGTGACGCATCTGTTCACCCGTTGGAAAGCCGCCAATACCCCCTTGCTGCTGGGCATTCAACCGGGTGATCGGCCCAAGGCGTTGATCGAAACCCTCTCGGAAAACCTGCTGGAAGCCTTTCGTGCCGCCCACGGGGTGGCGTCGTTGATCGACCCCTACAACGTCTATCAGCACCTGATGGACTACTGGGCCGAGATTATGCAGGATGATTCCTGGATGATCGTTGCTGATGGGTGGCGGGCCATACAGGAGGGCAAACCCAACACCGATTTGATCCCAAATGTGCTGATCGTCGCCCGCTTTTTTCCCACCGAACAGACCGCCATCGAGACGCTGGAAGCCGACCGTGACGCCATCACCCGCCAGATGGAGGAGATGGAGGAAGAACACGGCGGCGAGGAGGGCTTGCTGGCCGAGGCCAAGACCGACGCGGGCAAGTTGACCGCCAAAAGTGTCAAGGACCGCCAGAAGGTGATCCTGCGAGACCGTGAGGCCCTGGAGGAGCGCAAAATCCTGGAAGCCTACTTGGCCCTGATGGACCGGGAATCCGTCGCCACCCGCAAAGCGAAAGAGGCGCAAAGGGTGCTGGATGCCAAAGTGGCCGCCCAATATGCCAAACTTACCGAGGCCGAGATCAAGACGCTGGTGGTGGAGGACAAATGGCTGGCCACGCTGGCCGCCAGCGTGCAGAGCGAACTGGACCGGGTGAGTCAGGCCCTGACCGGGCGCGTCCGACAACTGGCGGAACGCTACGCCACTCCGTTGCCGAAACTGGCCGAAGAGGTGGAGACTCTTTCCGCTCGTGTGGATGAACACCTGAAAAAGATGGGGTTCGTATGGAAATGAGCAAGGACAAAAAATCGACCATCACTGTGCAAGGTGCAGCCATCACCATCCTGTCACAGCGTGAGGAGGATTTTATCTCGCTGACCGATATGGTGAAAAAATTCGGTGATGACGGCCTGATCTATAGCTGGATGAGGAACCGCAACACACTGGAATTTTTAGGAATTTGGGAGCAAATGCATAACCCGGATTTTAAAGATGGCGAATTCGAGACCTTTAAAAAAGAGGCTGGATTGAACAGCTTTCACCTGACGCCCAGAAAGTGGATTGAAGCGACTCACGCCATAGGCATCCAGTCTCGTGCGGGTCGATACGGTGGCGGCACCTACGCCCACAAGGATTTGGCCTTTGAATTCGGTTCTTGGCTCAGTCCAGAATTCAAGCTCTACCTCATCAAGGAATTTCAGCGGCTCAAGGAAGACGAAAACCGCCGTCTATCGTTGGATTGGAATCTTAACCGCACGTTGGCCAGGATCAATTACCGTATTCACACCGACGCCATTAAAATGCATATCATCCCCACCGCTGTTACCCCGACGCAAGCCGGTTTTATGTACGCCAGCGAGGCCGATGTACTCAATGTCGCCCTGTTTGGACAAACCGCCAAACAGTGGCGCGATGCCAACCCGGAGAAAGAAGGAAATATGCGCGAGTACGCCAGAGTTGAGCAATTACTGGTGCTGGCCAACATCGAAGCCATGAATGCCGAATTCATTCGTATGGGTCTACCGCAAGGCGAACGATTGACGCGACTGAACGAGATCGCCATCCGCCAACTTCAGACACTCACCGCGCAAAGCGCGATCAAGGCGTTAGGCAGCGGTCGTGGTGGTGATCATGAATGAATCTCCGTCTGATTATGAGTGTTCGGTCCATGGCCCGATCAGGCTGGACTCGCCATGCGTGAGGCCGGGGTATAAGCAGACTGAGGTGGGGGTAATTCCAGAAGATTGGGATGCCGTGCCAATGCATAAAATAGCCTCCGAAATTGGTGATGGACTCCACGGCACGCCTGTCTATTCTTCTAACGGTGCCTATTACTTCGTAAATGGCAACAATCTCCGTAACGGTAGGTTGGTAATCACCGACGACACTAGAACTGTAGATTATAGCGAATACAAAAAAAATCGAAAGAATCTCAATAATCAATCAATTCTTATGTCTATTAATGGAACAATTGGCAATCTTGCATTTTTTGAAGGTGAGGCTGTGGTTCTTGGTAAAAGTGCAGCCTACCTGAATGTGCAGAGTGAAGTCGATAAGCGGTTTGTCTATTTTTCACTTCAAGCAGAAAACGTTAAACGTCAGTTTTTTGATGGATTAACTGGATCAACTATCGGAAACTTAGGGTTGACAACTATTCGTAACGCGAAAGTTCCATTTCCTCCGATACAAGACGAACAACGCTCCATCGCCACCGCCCTATCGGATGTGGATGCCCTGCTTACCAAGCTCGACCAACTCATTGCCAAGAAGCGCAACCTCAAACAGGCCGCCATGCAGCAACTGCTCACCGGCCAGACCCGGCTGCCGGGGTTTGAGGGGGAGTGGGAGGTGAAGAGGTTGGGAGATGTTGCTGAAATAATCAGCGGAGGGACACCTAAGACCAACGAGCCATCATATTGGAATGGTGCTCTTAATTGGTGTACACCATCTGATATTACGGGCTGTAAAGGGAAATATATAACAAGCACAGAAAGAACAATTTCCGCGCTTGGTTTAAACAATAGTGGAGCAAGGTTATTACCACCTGGTGCTTTGCTTCTCTGTAGTCGAGCAACCATTGGTGAAATTAAGATAGCAGCGACAGAAATATGCACTAATCAGGGGTTTAAATCTCTTATCTGCAATCACGGCGTGGATAATGATTTTCTGTACCATAAAATTTTGACAATGAAGCAACAAATGGTGGAGCGTTCTTTCGGGTCAACTTTTCTTGAAATATCAAAATCGAATTTATCTAGTCTGGAAGTCCTTATTCCATCATATTCTGAACAAACCGCCATTGCCACCGTCCTGTCCGACATGGACGCCGAGATCACCACTATTGAAACCCGCCGCGATAAAACTCGTGCCCTCAAGCAAGGCATGATGCAGGAGTTGCTGACCGGGAGGATTCGATTGATATGAATGACAAACAGGAGCCAATCATGTCCATACCAGAACAGACCATGCAGTTTTTGGAGGAACACATCCCTGACTTGGCCGCGCCTGCATTCAAGCAAGCCTATTGGCAGGCACTGGCGTCAGGAAGCAGCGTACTGGAGGTGGAAGACAGCACGATTGTCGAAGTTTTTCCAGATGGAACCCGGAAAGTGATCAAACAGATCGGTGCCGCGATTCCCATGACATCTGGACAGAAACGGGTAGCCGTGTGAGCGACACCCCTCGTTTGCGCATGTTTGCTGGTCCGAACGGGTCCGGGAAAAGCACTCTCAAGTCGGTTATCAATTCGGCATTGCTGGGTATTTACATCAATCCAGACGAAATCGAGAAGGAAATCGGTCAACGGGACTTTCTCGATCTTTCTGCCTATGGTGTTCACACGACTGCCGGGGAAATTCTGGACTTTTTCAATAACGCTCCGTTGCTGAGCGCGGCTGAATTGCAGGACAAAGCCGCCGAGTTGCGCTTTTCTGATGAAAAACTTTCGTTCCACAGGGTTGCTGTCAACGCCTACTTTGCTTCGGTGGCAGCGGATTTTATCCGGCGGAAATTGTTGGAGACAGGAACATCCTTCACCTTTGAAACGGTGATGTCTTTCGTCGATAAGGTGGAATTGTTGCGGGAGGCCCAACAGCGTGGCTTTCGAACCTATCTCTACTTTATTGCCACGGAAGACCCGATCATCAACATTTCTCGGGTGCGGCACCGGGTCAGGATGGGAGGCCATCCCGTTCCCGAAGACAAGATCGTGAGCCGCTATCGACGATCATTGGATTTGTTGCGCGAAGCGGTGCGTTATACCCATCGAGCCTACATTTTTGACAACTCTGGGAACGAGCGCGTCTGGCTGGCGGAAGTCACCGAAGGCAAAATGCTGGAACTCAAAACCAACACCATGCCCATTTGGTTCAAATCCGCCTTATGGGACTGCTTCGGTAAATCCATCAGTGGAGACGACGCATGACCACCATCGGCCAGATCGAGAAACAGACCCAGGCCCGCGTCATCACCCTGTTCCGCGACCGGATGGGTTACGACCACCTGGGCAACTGGATCGATCGGCCCGGCAACGCCAACATTGAATCGGGATTGCTCACCACGTGGCTGAAAAAACAAGGGGTGGAGGATCTCCTCATCAACCGGGCGCTGCATGAACTGGGGAAAGTGGCGTCGGATACCAGTAAGCACCTCTACGACCGCAACAAGGCCGTGTATGACCTGCTGCGCTACGGGGTGCCGGTGCGGCCCGGCGCGGGGGAGAACAAGATCACGGTCTGGCTGATCGACTGGCAGCAGCCGGAGAACAACCACTTCGCCATTGCCGAGGAGGTGACGGTCAAAGGCGTGGATGCCAAAGCCAGCACCAAACGCCCGGACATCGTGATCTACGTCAACGGCCTCGCCCTGGGGGTGCTGGAGTTGAAACGCTCCTGCGTCTCCGTCGCCGAAGGGATCCGCCAGAACCTGGACAACCAGCAAAAGTCGTTCATCCAGCCGTTTTTTTCCACCATGCAGTGGGTGATGGCGGGCAACGACAGCGAAGGGCTGCGCTATGCCACCATCCAAACGCCGGAGAAGTATTTTTTGCAGTGGGTGGAAGAGATCGGTCCCCACGCCGCCGAGCCGAACCTGTTGGACCGCCATCTGCTTCAGGTGTGCGCGAAAGGCCGGTTTCTGGAGTTGCTCCACGACTTTGTGGTCTTCGACGCGGGCATCAAGAAGGTGTGCCGACAGAATCAATATTTCGGGGTAAAGGCCGCCCAGGAGTTCATTCGTCGCCGCGAGGGTGGCATCCTCTGGCACACCCAGGGCAGTGGCAAATCCCTCACCATGGTCTGGCTGGCCAAGTGGATCCGAGAGAACCGGACCGGAGCGCGGGTGCTGATCATCACCGACCGCACCGAGTTGGACGAGCAGATCGAGCGGGTGTTCAAGGGAGTCAACGAGCAGATCTACCGCACCAAAAGCGGTGACGACCTGATCGAAAAACTCAATACCACCACGGAATCCTTGCTCTGTTCCCTGGTCCACAAATTTGGCCGACAGGACAACACGAAGGAAGATGCGGGCACCAAAGCCTTCATCGCGGCCATCCAGAATCTGCCGCCTGATTTTGTGGCCAAGGGTGACATCCATGTGTTCGTCGATGAGTGCCACCGCACCCAATCGGGTGATCTGCACAAGGCGATGAAAACCCTGTTGCCCAATGCGTTGTTCATCGGTTTCACCGGCACCCCGCTTTTGAAAGCGGACAAGCAAAAAAGCATCGAGGTGTTTGGCCGTTACATCCACACCTACAAGTTCGATCAGGCGGTGCGGGAGGGGGTTGTGCTGGATTTGCGCTACGAGGCGCGTGACATCGACCAGTCCATCACCTCGCCGCAAAAAGTGGACGAGTGGTTCGACGCCAAAACCAAAGGGCTGAACGATGTAGCCAAGGCCCAGCTCAAGCAGAAGTGGGGCACCATGCAGCGGGTGCTGTCCAGCCAGTCGCGTCTGGAGAAAATCGTCGCCGACATCCTGATGGACATGAACCTCAAACCGCGCCTGATGGATGGTCACGGCAACGCCATGCTGGTGGCGGGCAGCATTTACGAGGCATGCAAATTTTATGAGTTGTTCGCCAAAAGTGAATTGCAAGGCAAATGTGCCATCGTCACCAGTTACGCGCCCAACGTGGCCGACACCAAGGGGGAGACGACCGGCGAGGGGGAGACGGACAACCTGCTCAAATACGGGGTTTATTCCCGGATGCTGGCGGATTGGTTCAACGAACCGGTGGAGCGTGCCGTCACCAAGGTCGAACGATTCGAGCAGGAGGTGAAGAAACAATTCATCAACGAGCCGGGGCAGATGAAACTGCTGATCGTGGTGGATAAGCTGCTCACCGGCTTTGACGCGCCCCCCGCCACCTTCCTCTACATCGACAAGCAGATGCAGGACCACGGCCTGTTCCAGGCCATTTGCCGCGTCAACCGGCTGGATGGAGACGACAAGGAATACGGGTACATCATCGACTACAAGGATTTGTTCAAGAGCCTGGAAGGGGCGGTAGAGGATTACACCAGCGGTGCGCTGGATGGCTACGACAAGGAGGATGTGGCCGGACTGCTGGAAAATCGCCTGGAGAAGGCACGGGAGGCCCTGGAGGATGCCCGCGAGGCGGTCAAGGCACTGTGCGAACCAGTGGAGTCCCCCAGGGATGCGCTGGCCTACCAGCATTACTTCTGCGCCAGGGATTCGGGCAACGCCGATCAACTCCGGGAGAACGAGCCAAAGCGGCTGAAACTCTACAAATTTGTGGCATCCCTGCTGCGTGCCTACGCCAACATCGCCAATGAACTGTCCGAAGCGGGTTACACGCCCGACGAGATCGGCGAGATCAAGGCCGAAGTGGATCATTACACCAAGGTGCGCGACGAGGTGAGGCTGGCCAGCGGTGACCACATCGACCTCAAGGTTTACGAACCGGCCATGCGTCACCTGATCGATACTTACATCCGCGCCGAGGAGAGCGAGAAGATTTCCGCCTTCGACAACATGAGCCTGATCCAACTCATCGTCGAGCGTGGCCCGGATGTGGTGAATGCGCTGCCCAAGGGAATCAAGAAAAACGAGGACGCGGTAGCCGAGACCATTGAGAACAATGTCCGCAAGCTGATCATCAACGAGTCACCGGTGGATCCGGCCTACTACGAAGAGATGTCCAAGCTGCTGGACGCACTGATCGAACAACGGCGCAAGGGTGTGGTGAGCTACCGGGAATATCTGGAGAAAATCGCCAAGCTGACCAGGGAGGCCACTATGCCGGGTGGTGGTCCTGGAGGTTATCCGGTACGGGTGCAGACAGCGGCCCAGCGGGCACTCTACAACAATCTGGGCCGCAATGAAGATCTGGCACTGGCCGTGGATGCGGCAATCCAGAACAGCCGTCAGGATGGGTGGCGCGATAATGCAATGAAAACCCGGAAGGTGAGGTTGGCTATTCGGGATGCCTTGCCGGGCGAGCATCACTTTGTCGATCCGATTCTGGAACTGACCAAGCACCAAAATGATTACTGAAACCCAGCACATCACGGTCAGCGGTATTCAGGTAGAGGTAGTACGTAAGGCGATCAAGAATCTCCACCTGGGCGTCTATCCTCCCCATGGCCGGGTACGGGTGGCGGTCCCCCTGGTGATTAACGACGAGGCCGTGCGTCTGGCGGTGATTGACAAACTGGTCTGGATCAAACGGCAGCAAGCCAAGTTTGCTGATCAACCACGTCAGTCGCAACGCGAAATGGTGAATGGAGAAAGCCATTATTACTTAGGACGGCGTTACCGTCTGCGGGTGCATGAGAAAAAAGGTCCGGCCCATGTGGTCGTGGGCGGTGTAGCATTCCTCGACATGTTCGTCCTCCCTGGCACCTCGGCGGAGCAACGGGAGGCCATCCTGTCACGCTGGTATCGCGCCCAACTCAGGCGGCTCATTCCACCCCTGCTGGAGAAGTGGCAGGCCATTCTGAACGTCCAGGCGGCCTTCTGGGGCATCAAGAAGATGAAAACCAAGTGGGGAAGCTGCAATGCCACAGCTCGCCGTGTCTGGTTCAACCTGGAACTGGCCAAAAAGCCGGAACAATGCCTGGAATACATTGTGGTGCATGAACTTCTCCACCTCCTGAAACGGCATCACGATGACGTTTTCACCGCCCTGATGGATACCCACCTTCCGCAGTGGCGGGAGACGAGGGAGAGATTGAACATTCTGCCGTTGGGGCATGAGGAGTGGGATTGCTGAGGGGGAGATAAAAATCGGATTGATTTTGTTCTCATGGTTTAGATATGCGGCCTATTTTGTGTGTGCTGGGACATGAATATAAAGCAAGTTCATTTCTTTAATGGTGATCGATTCTTCGAAGTGATGTGTAAAAAATGAGATCTTATCGTAATATTTGTGATAGGCTGTATTGTAGAAATTTCTCAGAATGAACCCAATAAAGTGAAAAGGAGTTAGTGGAGCATTTACGGGAATTCTACAATTCTCGTATCCCCCTAATGTTAGGTGAGATCTTGGATGATCCACCTCAACAAAACTATCTTTATTGCTGTCAAAGTCAAAACGCAAAGGAAAAGGCACTATGCTTTTCATAATAACCTCAGAATAGATCTCATCCTCAAGATAAATATCAGGATTATTTTGGAACTCCTCCAGAAATGGGGACGGGAAAAAGGCCAGCCGATGTGATTCGACTTGATTATTTTTGAAGCGGTACATCATTTGAATAAGCGCACCGTCAAGCATCCGTAAATTGTAAGTTTGCGTACGATCTAGCTCTTCATATATTTCATGATACGAAATATTTCTAAGCGCGTAACTGATATTGCTTCGTGCTCCTATACCTATTTCGCGATAACCTTTTCCCGTATCACGTAAAGATGGGAAATTCTGTCTATCACAAAGGCTTAAGCCTACCAAATCCGCAGTGAGTTTTTCCATTTGTTGGAAAATGTTTTCAGTGGTCGGCATCAGTCAGCCTCCCCCGTTTAATAAGGATTTTAAGCGGTTAAGTTGATCACCCCCAAGATCTTCCGGGTAAACTCTTCCCGCCTCCAGATCATCAAGAAGCTGCGTAAGATCATCTTTTTTCTTAAGAATCCGTTGTCGTTCATTTTCGCTCATATCACGGTTAACGATATTCAGAGATTTTCTCTCTTCTTTGGTCGGATATCGAAAATGGAGGCTGAACTCATTCTTTTTCACATGTTCAAACTCCTGCATCAATAATCGCATCTCCCTTCCTATGCCTAGAACACGAACCCATGCCTTGCTGCGAGTAATAGCCGTAAACAACTGATTCCGAACACTTGCCAAATTCCCAAAAGATGAATAGCAATCCTGAGCGTTAATTATGTAGATCATGCCAGCCTCATTACCTTTTGCCCTATATATACCGGTAAATGCAATGGAAGCGCAGTCTGCATCAAAGAATACATCCGGCGAAGTATCGACACCAGCCAGATGAGATTTTATTTTGTGTTCAAAAAGTAACTTGCGGATTGGACCGACAGCACTTCTTGTTGAAAGAGGATTAGGATTAATGATCACAATATCATCAGGCCGTAACTCATCTTCAGAGAGATTGGCTTGAATGGCTTGCACAACCCACTGTGCTTGCTCTTCACTTGAATCAAAGCAGCAGAACTGGATCAAATCATCTACATGTGAATGATTTTCAAGAAAATTTGGGCTGCTTTCTTCCGACCGTGAGAGCGTGACATCATTGCCATCAGCCAGTTCACCGCCGGTGACTTCATAGCCAACATCAAGCCAAAGCTGATTGTGATCAAAAATCTGGACAAGACCAGTACCAATATCTGCGTTCGGCGTTCTGTAAATACCGAAACCTAAAGCATGAGCAGTTACTAGAACAGGACGGGAATTGCGATAGCATTTTTCAAGGATTACGTCTTGTTTAGGTTTTCCCGGTTGATTCTGGATAAAACGAACCCTTGGTGTTCCATCGGAATAGCTGCCAAAAATCTTTTCTGGAGATGGTAGCGATTGAGAGCTTAAATTCTGTAACTCGTCATAAGCATATACAAGTCGTTTTTCAGGCTTAAGCATTTCGTAACATATCTGTAGAAATGCTGGTGGGAAGTCCTGTGCTTCGTCAACAAGAATGGCATCATAGATCCCAATGGGACTGGAACACTCGATGAGTGCCTTCTGACATGCGCCCTCAAATTCTTTGCCCTGTCCGAAGTTACGCTTAGCTGAGCCAAAATCGTGATATTCTACACCATATGATTGGCAAAAACTGTAGTAGAGACCATTGCGGTCACCGCCTCCGGGAGCACCCCAAGCATGAATAATCTGGATATTCTCCCAGTCTGGCTCTTCATTAGTCTGCTCAATAATGAACGTATTGATGAGTTGGCGGAACTGTCCTTTGAGCGAACGGGTATGAAAAGTGACGACGATCTTCCAATCTGGATGGTGAGCGTGTAAGTATGCCGCTTTCAATGCCAGTACAATAGTCTTTCCTGATCCGGCTAAGCCACGGATGCGCTGCACACCATCCACTGTTTCTATTACGGCACGTCCTTGAAGGTTATCCAGGTTCGCGATGGAATCCTCCAGACGTTTTAACTTGGCTCCGCGTGAATCTGGCTTTTGAACATCTCGTTTTTTTCGTCCCTTGCGTATGGTCGAGATCGCCTGGATGACGGCGACCAGAGACTCAAAGTGACTTGAATCGTCCCATTGACAATTATCGAGCCAGGCTTCCAGACTAGCATCATTGCATATAGGATACTCCTCCTTGGAAAAATTTACAGCGTCTTCACGTGCAGATGCGAAGGTCACTGGATTGATTGGTACTTGCAGGTTTCGCCCTTTCACCAGTGATTTATGTGCCCGGAGTTTTGATTCAAGTTTGTTGTAACTGTCGTCCTGAGCGTTTTGCGCTCCGGATATGTCTCTGCCCTCCACTAAGCAGAAAACCACCAACCCTTTACTTTTTGATACCAATAGAGCATCTATTGGATAGGGACCTTCAGCGGTACCAATTATCGGATATCCAATGTATAGAAAGCCGTCATATTTAGTATGGTCTTCAAAAAAATTGGCCAACCGTTGTGCAGAAATCGGCTTTTTTGTTGTGCCTTGAATAATCGTTACCATTAATTACAATCCTTTCCAATATGATTGACAGCCATAGAAAAAACTATTTAGGGCCTCCTCAAAAAGCCCCCACCGCGATCATGGGTTTACCCTGTGGTA